>NZ_VIDT01001197.1 GCF_006519715.1 Ideonella azotifigens | reverse complement strand
CCCGCTGCTGTTTTCGTGGAGCGGGCGGGCGCCGGGCTTCGGGCTGTTTGCGGGCGCCACGCTGCACGAGGTGGCGCAGGCGCTCGCCGTTGGCCGCGTGCTGCCTGCGGAGATAGGCGACGCGGCGGTCGTCGCCAAGATGCTGCGCGTGATGATGCTGGCACCGTTCCTGTTGCTGCTGTCGGCACTGCTGGCACGGCGCGGCGGCAATTCAGGCGCCTCTTCTAAACTGGCGTTGCCCTGGTTCGCATTTGGCTTCATCGGCATGGTGCTGCTGCGCTCGACAGGCTGGTTGCCCGCCGCCTGGCTGCACGCCGCACAAGGCCTGGACCTGGCACTGATCGCCACCGCGATGGCCGCACTGGGCCTGGCCACGCCGCTGACCCTGCTGCGCCGCGCCGGTCCGCGGCCCCTGCTGCTGGCGGCGCTGCTGTTCGGCTGGCTGCTGCTGGGCGGCGGGCTGATCACAGCGGGGGCCAGCGCCCTGTTGCGCTGACGGGCTTTTCCCGCGCGCGGCAATGCGGCTACACTCCGCCTCGCTCCGGGGTGCGCACAGCGCTGAGAGGACTGAAAGGTCCAACCCGTGAACTTGATCCGGTTCGTACCGGCGGAAGAAGAGCGCATGCCCGATTGGCCGGGCGTGCAACCTGGGCCTGGGGCAGACGTGTCCTCGGCCCGGTTGCATCCACCCCGGCCAGCAGGCGGTCTCCGGAGCACTGACCTTTGTGCTTGCCATCCAGGAGACCGCCATGAACGCACCCGAATCCTCTGCCGCCCAGCGCTTCGCTACCGAACTGGCCGAGGCCTGCGCGCCCTTTCCAGGTTCGCGCAAAGTCCACACGCAGCAGGCCGTCACGACGCCGCAAGGCCCGCTGAAGATCCACGTGCCGATGCGCGAGATCGCGCTGAGCAATGGCGAGCGCGTCAGCGTCTACGACTGCACCGGCCCGTACACGGACCCTGCCGTGGCGGTGGACGTGCGCCGCGGCCTGCCCGGCCCTCGCG
>NZ_VIDT01001196.1 GCF_006519715.1 Ideonella azotifigens | reverse complement strand
GCCGCCTTCGTGGCCGGCACCGATCGGCTGGGGCAGGACGTGCTGCCGGTCTGGAGCGCCCACATCGAAACCTCGCGTGCCCAGATGGAAGATGCCGTGGCCGCGCTGTCGCAGCGTTTTGCCAGCATCGTGGACCGGCTGGACCAGGCGCTGAAAGCCTCGGCCCAGGACGGGGACCAGGGCGTGGGCGCCGTATTCGACCAGAGCAACCGCGACCTGCACGGCGTGCTGGACACCCTGCGCGAAGCCATGACCAGCAACAGCGCCATCCACGCCGAGGTGCAGTCCCTGGGCCACTTCGTCGGTGAACTGCTGGAGATGGCAGCCGAGGTCGCCTCCATCGCCTCGCAGACCAACATGCTGGCGATCAACGCCGCGATCGAGGCCGCGCATGCCGGCGAAAACGGCCGCGGCTTCAGCGTGCTGGCGCAGGAAGTGCGCAAGCTCTCGGTGATGTCGGGGGAGACCGCCCAGCGCATGGCCGAGAAGGTGCAGGTCATCAGCGAAGCCATCAAGACCACGCGCAGCAGCGCCGAAGCTTCATCCCAGCGCGGGCAGGCCTCGGCGGCCGAAGCCGAAACCTCGATCAACGGCGTGCTGGGCCATTTCCGCAGCGTCACCGAAGGGCTGGAAGCGTCTTCCGAAGTGCTCAAGCGCGAAAGCGTGGGCATCCAGGGCGAGATCGTCGAAGCGCTGGTGCAACTCCAGTTCCAGGACCGCGTGAGCCAGCGCATGACCCATGTGCGCCACAACATCGAGCGCCTGCCCACGCTCCTGAGCGCCACCCGCAGCCGCTTCGAGTCGGCCGGTGAGCTGCAGGCGGTCGACAGCGCCGCATTGCTGGCCGAGCTGGAAAGCAGCTACGCGATGGCCGACGAGCGCAACACCCATCAACGCAGCCACACGGGCAGCGCGGTCGCTGCGCCCGCCGCAGCCGAAGAAGAAGTCACCTTCTTCTGATCCGCCCCATTCCGACCTCGTCTCTCAGAACTCAAAGGGAATCCAT
>NZ_VIDT01001195.1 GCF_006519715.1 Ideonella azotifigens | reverse complement strand
GGCCAGCACTTCCCAGGCCCAGGCCGCGTCGGCCAGTTGTTCCTTGCGCTCCAGCTCCTGTGCGCGTTGCCGCTGCGCCGACTCGAAGACGGTCAGTGCGTCCGGCAAGACCGCGATGCCACCGCCTTCCGCGGGCGGCACTGCAGGCGGCGTGCCGACGCAACCCGCCAGCAACAGCAGCACGGCAAGCCCGGCGCTGGTGCACCTCATGGCACCGGCCCGAAGCGGCGGCTGGTCTGCAGCCTGGCCTTGAAGGCTTCCAGGTCGTGGTCGCCGAAGATCATGGTCCGGCGCAGCATCAGCGGCTGCGCGAAGAAGGCGTTGCCGCCAGGGTTCACCGTCACGGCCAGGCTGTAGCGCTGGCGGGCCAGCAGGTCCAGCACCAGGTCGTTGGAATCGCCATACGGGTACGCGTAGTGCTGCACCTGCACCGGCAGGCGTTTTTCCAGCAGCTCGCGCGGGCCGCGAATCTCCAAGTCCAGGTTCTGCCGGTAGCGCTCGTCGGCCTCGCCGGCCGTGCGCTCGATCAGGTTGCGGTGGCTCTTGGAATGCGCCTGCACGTCCACCAGGCCGGAAGACGCCATCTCCTGCAATTGGCCCCAGCTCAGCGCCTCGCCGGCCCCGATCCAGTCGGTGTAGACGAACAGCGTGGCCGGCAACCCCAGCCGGCGCAGCACCGGATAGGCGTGGCGGTAGGTCGACTCATACCCATCGTCGAAGGTGATAACCACCGAGCGAGGCGGCAGCGCCTCGCGGCCCGCCAGGTAGTCGGCCAACTGGCCCAGGCGGATCACCCGGTAGTCGTTGCGCACCAGCCATTCCATCTGCGCGGCAAAGCGGGCCGGCGAGACGTTCATCTTGCCGCCCCCGGTGCCCAGCCGGTGGTAGCAGAGCACCGGCACCGTCTGGTAGCTGTCGGCATGCACGCCCAGCGGGTTCAGCGGCTGCAGCGGCACCACCAGCGGCCGGCCGGGCTCTGCCCTGCTCAACCCTGCATTGGCCTCGGC
>NZ_VIDT01001194.1 GCF_006519715.1 Ideonella azotifigens | reverse complement strand
CCACCTCCTCGGTGCTGGCGGTCAGCAGGATGATGGGCAGGCGATCGCCCTCGGCACGCAGGCGCTGGCAGGCCTGCAGGCCGCTCATGCCCGGCAGTCCCACATCCAGCACCACCAGGTCGGGCCGCGGCGAAGGCTCGTGGCGAAGCCGCGCCAGCAGCTCCTCGGCGCTGCCCAGCGCGGTGACCTGCTGGCCCTGGCGCTGGAAATAGAGCTGCAGCATGTCACGCAGCTCCGGGTCGTCTTCAACCACGAACAAATGGGCGGGGCGGGAGCTGCTGTACATGGAGGGCGATGCAAGGGGAAGGGCACACGGCGCCATGATTGCTTCGCTGGCTTGATGCAGTGTTGCTGGCCCATGAACCTTGGTGACACAAAACGACATCGAGGCCTCCACCGTGATGGACTACCAGAACGACAGGCTGTCGCTCAGCACGCGCTGGATCCAGCTGCGCTGCGCCGCGTCCGACACCTCGCCGCGGCCCACCACCTCGACCTTGGCATTCACCGCATCCGACGAGGCCACGACGTTGCCGGCCTTGATGTCGCGCGGGTTCACGATGCCGGAGAAGCGCAGCACGCTGACCCCGCCGTTCAGCGCGATGCTGCGGTCGCCGGCCACCACCAGGTTGCCGTTGGGCAGCACGTTGATCACGGTGGCGGCCACCTGCGCGCTGAACTTGCTGCTGTTGTCGGTGCTGCCGTCGCCCTTGAAGCTGTTGCTGCCGGCGGCGCTGGCGTCCTGGTTCATGATGGACGACAGCAGCTTGTTGCCCGAGTTGCTGCCCGGGCCCTTGGAGGCCATGGCCCGGTCGCCGCTGGTGGTCGTGCTGGCCTTGTGGCTGGCGCTCAGGCTCTCGGCAATCTCGACCTTCAGCGTGTCGCCGATCTGGTGCGGCTTCTTGTCGCGGGTGTAGAGCGTGTCGGCCGACATGCCGGCCTGGTAGATGGCGCCGGTGCGGGCGCGCTCCACACTGAAGGAGCTGGGCATCAACGTCGAGATCGGCAA
>NZ_VIDT01001193.1 GCF_006519715.1 Ideonella azotifigens | reverse complement strand
CTGGCTCGCCGGCACGCTGAGCACCAGCAGCAGCACCAGCGTGGCCGACCTCTCGGCCACCGGCCTGCTGCATGCCTTCTCGCTGCATCTGGCCACGCAGGGCGCCGTGAGCTACGACGCCAGCGGCAACCCGGTCAGCGGCACGCTCACGGTGGACCTGAGTGACAGGAACCGGCTGGAGGTCAGCGTGGGTGGCGGCAGCGTCACCGTGGGCGTGGACCTGGGGGCGGACGGCAGCGTGGACCGCAGCCACACGTGGACCCGCGGCGAGTGGCTGGCCAGCGCCGGCAGTTGAGCCGATCCCGGGCGGGGCGCCGGGGCAGTTATCCTGCCGCCCCATGTACGCGCCCTTCTTCGGCTTGAAACAAGCGCCGTTCTCGATCGCACCGGACCCGCATTACCTCTTCATGAGCGAGCGCCACCGCGAGGCGCTGGCCCATTTGCTGTACGGACTGGGCGGCGGTGGCGGCTTCGTGCTGCTGACCGGCGAGATCGGCGCCGGCAAGACAACGGTCTGCCGCTGCTTCCTGGAGCAGATCCCGCCCAGCTGCAACGTCGCCTACATCTTCAACCCCAAGCTCACGGTCACCGAGCTGCTGCAGGCCATCTGCGACGAGTTCCATGTGCCGGTGCCGCCCGGCGCGAAGACGGTGAAGGACTATGTCGACCCGCTGAACGCCTTCCTGCTGGCCCAGCACGCGGCCGGCCGGAACAACGTGCTGATCATCGACGAGGCACAGAACCTCTCGGCCGACGTGCTGGAGCAGCTGCGCCTCTTGACCAACCTGGAGACCAGCGAGCGCAAGCTGCTGCAGGTGGTGCTGATCGGCCAGCCCGAGCTGCGCGGCATCCTGGCCCGGCCAGAGCTGGAACAGCTGGCGCAACGTGTCATTGCCCGGTTCCACCTCGGCGCCCTATCCGAGGCCGAGACGGCGCAGTACATCCGCCACCGGCTGACGGTGGCCGGCCTCACCGGCGCGCTGCCATTCGACCGCAGCGCGCTGCGGCTG
>NZ_VIDT01001192.1 GCF_006519715.1 Ideonella azotifigens | reverse complement strand
GTGGCGGCAAGGCCACGGCCACGCTGACCGGCAGTTCGCTGGCCCACACGGTGCTGAGCGCCGAAGCCACCGGCGGCAGCAGCTTTGGCGGCCTGGCGGGCAACGCCAAGGCTGAGGTCACGGCCATCGCCACAGCCGATGGCGGCCTGGCGCAAGCCGTGGCCAAGGCCACTGGCGACGGCGCCAATGCCACTGCGACCACGCAAGGGCTGGGCGCGGCGGACCTGTCGTCAGAGGCGAATGCCAACGGCCGAAATGGCAGCGCCACGGCCATCAGCATGGCCGCCATGGGCGGCGCGAGCGTCACCAACACGGCCACTGCAGCGACCAGCGGCGGCGCGCGCAGCACGGCAGCCGGCACCTACAACACGGCCCAGAGCTTCACGCTCCCCAACCTCGCTGGTGGCAGCAACGGCTTGCAGGCCTTTGCCAGCAGCAATGGCCGGCCCAGTGCCGCCACGCTGAACAGCGTGCTCGCGACCCGGCCCAACGTGGCCGCGGCGCTGGGCAGTGGCAGCAGCGTGCTGGGCCTGGGCGTGATGGGGGCCAACTACGGCGCGGCGGCGGTCGGCAGCAAGACCTACGGTGCGAGCGCCAGCTACAGCTTTTCGCTGTCCAGCAACAGCAACCTGACGCTGGGCCTGCTGGGCCTGACCGGCTACAACGGCGGTTTCAGCTCGATGAGCTTCACCGTCGTCAGCGGCACGACGACCCTGGCCAGCAGCAGCTTCACCAGCTTTGCCGCGGCGCAGAGCTATTTCACAGACCATCCGCTGGCGCTGGGCACTTTCCAGGCCGGCGCCAACAGCCTGGTCGTCAGCTTCAGCCTGACGGCCAGCACGGCCAAGGGCGCCGATTTTGCTTACCTGCTGGCGGCCAAGCCGGTATCGTCGGCGCTCGGCGTGGTGGGCAACACCGGCACCAGCAGCACGCACCGTTCGCCGTTGTTGGCCGAGCGCATGCCGGGCTTCAAGGCGGGCTTGGCCGGCCTGCGGCCGACACTGGGGGGCG
>NZ_VIDT01001191.1 GCF_006519715.1 Ideonella azotifigens | reverse complement strand
GGCCGGGAATGCACAGCAGCAACACGCGCATGGGGCGTTCTCCGGTTCAGGCGGCCAGCGCCTCGGTTTGCAGCAGGATCTCGCGGGCCCGGGCCACGCTGTCGAAGATGTCGGCCAGGTCGAAGTTGATGTCGCGCTCGATGATGATGGCGCGCGGCTGGGCGCGTTCGCAGACGTGGCGCAGCAGCTCCCAGACCGGCTCGCCGATGCGGTGGCCGTGGCTGTCGATCAGCAGCTCGTCGCGCACGAAGCCGCCGGCCAGGTGCAGCTCCACCACGCGGCCGAGGTCCAGCCCGGCCAGGTATTCATACGGGTCGAAGCGGTGGTTCTGAGCGTTGATGTGCAGGTTGTTGACGTCCAGCAGCAGCCCGCAGTCGGCCTGCTGCAGGATGCCGTTGACGAAGCTCAGCTCGTCCATCTCCTCGTCGCCATGCTCGAAGTAGTAGGTGATGTTCTCGACCAGGAAAGGCGTGGCGCTGGCCTGCTGGATCTGGCGGATCTTGGCGGCGATGCGCTGCTGGTTGGCCAGGCTGCGGCGCACCGGCATCAGGTGGCCCACGTCCAGCTCGCCCACGCGCGAAAACGCGATGTGGTCGCTGAACCAGAGCGGCTGCCAGCGCTCGACCGCCTGCAGCGTCGCGGCCAGGTGGTCCGGGTCCAGCGGCGCGGCGGTGCCCAGCGAGGTGCTGACGCCGTGCAGCACCAGCGGCTTGTCGCGCATCAGCCGGCGCAGCGGCTCGCCGACCTGCTCGTCCTGCAGGATGTTGTCGGAGATGACCTCCAGCAGGTCCAGCTCGTCGAGCCGGTCGATGATCTCGGCCTCGATCTCGTGGCGGTGGTTCAGTCCGACGCCGAGGCAGTGGGGATTGCAGTCACGCTTGGGCATGCCGGGTCCTGTTCGGGAGGGGAGACGGAAGGGGTGGACAACACCAGGGGCGCGATCACGCCGGCCTCGGCGAGCCTGTCCAGCGTGGCGGCCAGCGCCTGCGGGGTGGACAGCGCGTAGCCCTGGCTG
>NZ_VIDT01001190.1 GCF_006519715.1 Ideonella azotifigens | reverse complement strand
CGCACCTGGGGCCGCACGCACGAGCTGCAGGCCCAGTTGGAGCGGCTGGCGCAAGGTGCGCAGGAAGATCCCTTCCATGCCGAACTGCTGGGCCAGATGCAGTTCTGGGTGCTGGACACCAGTGCCGATGCCGGTGAACTCTGGCCTGCCACGCCCACCGCCGCACTGGGCCTGAACCTGCGGGTGCTCACCGGCCCGAACCTGGGCGGCGGCGGCAATGCCAGCCACCTGATCCACCAGTTGCTGCAGCACTGCGACGCCACGCCAAAAGAGGCACCTCAGGAAGTGCTGATCCTGGACGACGACCTGGTGCTGTCGATGGAGTCGCTGGCGCGGCACTTCATGGCCTGCGCCTACCGGGCAGTCGAACACGTGGCCAGCCTGCCGGTGCTGATGAAGAGCAAGCCCACGCAGGTCTGGGAAGACGGCGGTTTCTGGGGCCGGCTGAACTTCCACGCCCGCGGCGATTTCGGCCGCAAGCGCAACCTGTTCCCGCACCTGCTCAAGCATGGCCTGTCGCTTGAGAACTTCGCCCACCTGGACGAATTCGGCCCGCTGAACCACTGCGAATACACCACCTTCATCTTCTTCGCGCTGCCGCTGGCCACGCTGCGCCGCATCGGCCTGCCGGCGGCGTTTTTCCTGCGTGGCGACGACATCGAATTTTCGCTGCGCGCGCAGGCCGCCGGCGTGCCGGTGATCACCAACCCCAACCTCGCCGCCTGGCACGAGCCCGGCCATTCCTATGGCCAGGAGTACATGGCCATCCTGCATGCGGTGCTGATCAACCTGACGCATTCCGACGGTGGTGCAGCCGAGCTGGCGCGTTGGTTCGAGCAGCGCATGGTGGAGCACGGCTCGATCGACGACCTGGCCGGCATGCAGCTCTACCTGCGCGTGCTGGAAACCCTGCTGGACCGCGAAAGCCTGGTGCTGACGCCGCAGTTCGAGCAGCACTACCTGCGGGCCCTGCCGGCCTGCCTGGCCGCCCGCATGAGCCCGCTGCCGGAGGCCGAC
>NZ_VIDT01000119.1 GCF_006519715.1 Ideonella azotifigens | reverse complement strand
CACCGACGCATTGATCCCCGCGCCCGGCGCCTCCGCCCCGTCGACCGACCGCGAACTGGAAGCCCGCAAGCGCAAGCTGTTGGCCGACCAGGCAGCCCAGAAGCAGGCCAAGGAATCGGCGGACAAGGAGCGCACCGCATCGGTCAAGGCTGAAAACTGCCGCCGCGCGCGCAACCAGCTGAAGACGCTGGAAAGCGGCGTGCGCATTTCGCGGCCCAATGAACAAGGCGAGCGCGAGGTGCTGGACGACCAGGGCCGCGAGCAGGAAACCCAGCGCGCCCGCGACTTGGTCAACTCCAACTGCAACTGAGCGACTGGGGGGCTTGCCGCTCCGTGCCAGCCACTCAAGCCCGGCGCGGTTTGGTGCCTGTTTGCCGGCGATAGCGCTGGCGGCGCGCTTCTTTCGGGTCGACCTGCAAGGGCCGGTAGACCTCCACCCGGTCCGCCTCGCGCAGCACAGCGCTCAGCGGCTGCTGCCTGGCCCAGATGCCCACGCTGAACTGCTCGTCCAGGTGCAGCCCATGGCGGGCCACGATGCCGCTGGCATGCAGCGCGTCGGCCACCGTAGAGCCCTGCGGCAAACTCAGCTGAACGTGGTCCACGCTGCGCGGGCCGTTGCCGTAAACCACCTCGACATGCAGCAGTGCCGCAGGGCCTACCTCAGCGCTTGCCATAGACCTGCTCGGCGCGGCTGACAAAGGCGTCGACAAAGGTGTTGGCCACGCGGTCGAACACGGGGCTCAGCACCAGTTCCAAGGGCCGGCTGGAAAACGCATAACGCAGGTCGAACTCGATCTTGCAGGCCTGCTCCGCTGCACCCGGCTTGCCCAGCGGCAGGAACTGCCACAGGCCGTCCAGCGTCGAGAATGGCCCGTCCACCAGTTCCATGCGGACCTCGCGGTCCGGCACGTTGGTGTTGCGGGTGGTGAAGGCGTGGCGCAGCCCGGCATAGGCCAGGTGCAGCTTGGCGGTCATGCTGTGCGCGTCCTGCGAGAGGATTTCAGCGCGATCGCACCACGGCAGGAACTGCGGATAGGCAGCCACATCGGTCACCAGCCGGAACATCTCGGCTGGCGAGTACCAGAGCAGGACGGACTTCTTGACGTGCTTCATACAATGCAGGGCATTCTAGGCGGCCCTGCCTTTCCTTTGGCTTCGCCGCCCTCACCTTCCACCTCATGTCCACCACCTCTGCCTACATTGCCGAAAACCGCCGCGCGCGCTTCGAATACCACATCGACGAACAGTTCGAAGCCGGCGTGGTGCTCGAAGGCTGGGAGGTCAAGGCCATCCGCGCTGGGCAGGTGCAGCTGACGGACGGCTACGTGCTGATCCGCGGCGGCGAGCTGTTCATGATCGGCTGCCGCATCAATGCCCTGGGCAGCGCGTCCACCCACGTCAATCCCGAGGCCGACCGGACCAAGAAGCTGCTGCTGCACAAGGAGCAGATCAAGCGCCTGGTCGGCAAGGTCGAGCAGCGCGGCTTCACGCTGGTGCCGCTGAACCTGCACTACAAGGGCGGCCGCGTGAAGGCCGAGATCGCGCTGGCCAAGGGCAAGGCCCAGCACGACAAGCGCGAGACCGAAAAGAAGCGGGACTGGGAGAGAGAAAAGGGCCAGCTGATGCGACACAAAGTCTCATCCAATCCGAAGGATTGAGCGCAAAGCGCTGGCTGGGCCTTTCGATAAAAAGGCCAGCTGATGCGACACAAGGTCTCATCTCCCAGCAAGGACTGACCGGCCCGGCGACCAAGCGCGGGCCGGCCTCGGCGCTCAGGGCGTCAGCGTGACCTTGTACAGCGTGCCGTTGCTGTACTTGCTGCCGCCGCCGGCCGTCATGCCGTAGAGGTTGCCATCGGCTGCCAGCGTGGTGCCGCCCCACGGGAAGCGCCCGTCCTGCTTGCCGCCTTCACCGAAGTTATGCAGGATCTGGAAAGTGTTGTTCTTCGGCTTGATGGCATACAGCGCGCCGCGCTTGTTGTGGCCGCCCCAGCGGGTCGTGCCGAACAACACGCCGTCTTCGCGGCGCGCCAGCCTGGTGGTCGGGCCATACGGGTGCACGCCGTGGTGGATGAACGAGGACAGCGTGGTGATCGTGCCGTCCGTGCCGCGCTTGAAGACCGCACCGTCGCCAAATTCGCCGCCGTATTCAGACACGCCGTAGAGGTTGCCCTCGGCATCCTCAATCAGCGCAGCAGATGACAGCGCCGGGTCCTGTTCACCGCCGCTGTGCATGTGGTTCACGGTCTGGAAGCCGCCGTCGGCCGGGTTCAGGCGGAAGATCACGCCGACGTTGCTGTCGCCACCGCTGCGCGTCGTGCCGTAAAGCCAGCCGTCCTTGCTCAGCATCATGGGCGCCAAGGGATGCGCGCCATCGTCGCTGCCACCGGTGAAGTTGTGCAGCACCTGATAGCCGCTGCCGTCGGTGCGCAGCTTGAAGATCATGCCGTTGTCGCTGCTGCCGTCATTGGCGGAGGTGCCATACAGCCAGCCATCCGGCCCGGCCGTGAGGAAGGTGTAGCTGACGATCGCAAAGGGCTGCAGCGGCGAGAACGAATACAGCGTCTTTACCTCGTGGGTCTTCTTGTCGAAGCGGTAGACCGTGCCGTAGTTGTTCGCACCACCGAGCTGGGTCGTGCCATACAGCGCGCCGTCTGCGCCTTCCACCGGCGTGGAGCCGGGCTGGCCGCCCATGGTCTCGTTGCCCGGGAATCCGGCCAGCATCTTGACGATGCCCTTGTCATTGAGCCTGAACATCGCACCATGCAGGTAGTCGCCGGTGCCGCCAATCGTCACGCCATACCAGGCGCCGTCGCTGCCGCGGACCAGTTCGGTGCGGCCGTCCTGGCCATCGTCCAGCTTGAAGGCGTACAGCTGGCTCATGGTCGCCGGGATCGGCGTGGTGGCGATGGCCACCTTCGCTGCGCCACCCGCAGCTTGCGCCGCCTGCATCGGCAGGCCCAGCAGCATGGAGGCGGACAGGGCCAGTGCGGCAAACTGCCAGCCGCGGGCGCGTGAAGAGATGAAACGAGATGCCATGGTGAAGATTCGGCCTCCTGTGCCGTAAATCGCTGAGGTCTGGAACTGCGCGCCGAGGTTCGGCGCTTCATGAAGGCGTGCCTTTTGGGTTGCCCTCGCTCGTGCCTGCGACTTTGCAATATTGGGACCTGTTGTACGACAACCTGCACTTCATTTGTGGGGGTATCTTCAAAATAACTCCAAGGTGCAAACACCAATGGCAGGCCCCGGCCGCCGCGAGGGCGCAGTGGCTTGCCGGACAATGCGACGATGCGCACCGCCCTCACCTCTCTGGACCAAGTCCTCTATCCGCCCATCGAGCCCAACCGCACGGGCCGGCTCGCCGTGGACGAACTGCACACGCTGCACTGGGAAAGCTGCGGCAACCCGGCCGGCATCCCTGTCATCTTCATCCACGGCGGGCCGGGGGCCGGCACGTCGCCCAAGAGCCGCCGCTTCTTCGACCCGGCGAAGTACCACATCGTGCTGCTGGACCAGCGCGGCGCCGGCCAGTCCACCCCGCTGGGCGAATGCCGCGAGAACACCACGCCGCTGCTGATCTCGGACCTGGAACGGCTGCGCGAACTGCTGGGCATCGAGCGCTGGCTGGTGTTTGGCGGCTCATGGGGCTCGACGCTGTCGCTGGCCTATGCGCAGGCCCATCCCGAGCGCTGCCTGGGCCTGGTGCTGCGCGGCATCTGGCTGGTCAGCGACGAGGAGATCGACTGGTGGCTCTACGGCATGCGCCAGTTCTTTCCCAAGGAATGGGAAGCCTTTGCGCAGCAGGTGCCTGAAGGCGAGCGCAGCGACCTGCTCGCCGCCTACCACCGTCGCCTCGCCAATGACGATCCTGCCGTGCACACGCCCGCGGCGCGCGCCTGGAGCCGCTACGAAGGCTCCTGCCTGCAACTGATCCCCGATCCGGTGACGGTCGATTCATTCGGCGAAGATGCCATCGCGCTGGGCGTGGGCCGGCTGGAAGCGCACTACTTCCACCACCGCGCCTTCCTGCAGCCCGGCCAGTTGCTGGCCGGCGTGACCAAGATCGCCCACCTGCCCTGCGTGATCGTGCACGGCCGCTACGACGTGATCTGCCCGGTGCGCTATGCGTTTGCACTGGCAGACGCCTGGCCCAGCGCCAAGCTGGTCGTCGTGCCGGACGCCGGGCATTCTTCCTACGAGCCCGGCATCGCCGCCGAGCTGGTCAAGGCCACCGACGCCTTCACGCTGGCAGACGACGGCGGCTTCGTCGCCTAGCCTGCGGTCGCGGTGAGCGCAGGATCTGCAGCAGGCGCCGCAGTTTCGGCCAGCCTTGCCAGGCCTTGCGCCAGGTCGGCAATCAGGTCATCGGTCGCTTCGAGGCCGATGCACAGGCGCACCAGCGTGCCCTGGTAAGGCGTGGCCAGCTTGCGCATGCCCTTGGCCTGGTACGGCACCGCCAGGCTGACCGGGCCACCCCAGCTCCAGCCAATGTGGAAGTAGCGCAGCCCGTCGACAAATGCATCGACCTGGGCTGGCGTGTACTGTGCGTTGATCTCCAGCGTCAGCAGGCCGGCCGCGGCCTTGCAGTGCGAGGCCCAGTGCGCATGACCCGGCGAGCCGGGCAACGCCGGGTGCAGCACCCGTGCCACCTGCGGCTGGGCCTGCGCCCATTCGGCGATGCGGCGGGCCGAAGCGTCTTGCGCGGCATAACGCAGCGGCAGGTTCGGCAAGGCGCGCAGCACCAGCTCCACGTCGTTCATGCCCACGCCGATGCCAAGGCGGCTGTGGGTCCACGTCAGCTTGTCGTTGAGCGCGTCGTCGCGGCAGGCGATGGAACCCATCAGCACGTCGCCGCCGCCGGAAGGGTACTTGGTCAGCGCGTGGATGGTCACATCCACGCCCAGGCCTTCGCCCAGGTCGAAAGCATTGAAGGCAATGCCGGCACCCCAGGTGTTGTCCAGCGCAATGACGGCCTGCGGCGCCTTCTCGCGCACCGTGCGCACAAGGGCGCGCAGGTCCGGGAACTCCAGCGTCACCGAGCCGGCCGCTTCCAGCCAGACCAGCTTGACCTCGCGGTCCAGCTGCGCGGCCAGCGAGGCCGGCTGCATCGGGTCGTACAGGCGCTGGCTGATGCCCCAGCGCGCCAGTTCGTTGCGCGCGAAGTCCTTGCTCGGGTTGTACACGTTGTCCGGCAGCAGCATCGCATCGCCCTGCTGCAGCAGCGCCATGTCGACGATGGTCAGCGCCGACAGCCCGCTGGGCGCCAGGATCACGTGCTTCGCGCCCTCCAGGCTGGCCAGGCGCGATTCCAGCGTGAAGCTGGTCGGCGTACCGTGCAGCCCGTAGGTGTAGCCGCTCTTGTCGGCCCAGGTGCGCTCGCGCAGTGCAGCCACCGTCGGGAAATAGACGGTCGAGCCCTTGAAGACCGGGACCGCAGGGGATTCAAAATCCGCCGGAGGCTTGTACGGGTGATGGATCAGTTCGGTGGCCAGCGTGTCGTTGCGCTGGGGCGTGGGGGTGCTGCCTTCGGAGGTGTCGCTCATTCTTTTGAGGCCGGCGTTCAGATCGGCTCGCCGACCAGGTCGTGGCCTTCGGCGGCCACGATGCGGGCGCGGGCGAATTCGCCCATGCGCAGCTGGGTCGAAGCCTTGGCCGGCGGCAGCAGCCGCACCGTGCCGTCGATCTCCGGCGCATCCGCATAGGTACGCGCCACGCCACCGCGGCGGCCCATGGCTGGCGCGCTGTCGACCAGCACCTGCATCGTCGAGCCAATGCGACGGCGCAGCCGGTTGATCGACACCTCTTCGGCCACCGCCATGAAGCGCGCGCGGCGCTCTTCGCGCAACTCGTCAGGCAAGGCGCCCGGCAGCTCGTTCGCGGCAGCGCCGGTCACAGGGCTGTAGGCGAAACAACCGGCGCGGTCGATCTGCGCCTCGCGCACGAAGTCCAGCAGGTACTGGAACTCCTCTTCCGTCTCGCCAGGGAAACCTGCGATGAAGGTCGAGCGCACGACGATTTCCGGGCACAGCTCGCGCCAGCGCTGGATGCGCTCCAGGTTGCGCTCGCCGCTGGCCGGGCGCTTCATGCGCTTGAGCACGTCCGGGTGCGCGTGCTGCAGCGGCACGTCCAGGTAAGGCAGCACCAGGCCTTCGGCCATCAGCGGCACCACCTCGTCAACGTGCGGATACGGGTAGACATAGTGCAGCCGCACCCATGCGCCGTGTTGCTTGGCAATCTCGCCCAGCTTGGCCACCAGGTCCAGCATGCGGGTCTTGACCGGCTGGCCGTCCCAGAAGCCGGTGCGGTACTTCACGTCCACGCCATAGGCCGAAGTGTCCTGGCTGACGACCAGCAGTTCCTTCACGCCGCCTTCGAACAAGGCCTTGGCTTCCTTCAGCACATCGCCCACCGGCCGCGACACCAGGTCGCCGCGCATGCTGGGGATGATGCAGAAGGTGCAGCGGTGGTTGCAGCCTTCGCTGATCTTCAGGTAGGCGTAGTGCCGCGGCGTCAGCTTGATGCCGGCGCCCGGGATGCCGCCGGGAATCAGGTCCAGGAACGGGTCGTGCGGCTTGGGCACGTGCGTGTGCACCGCGTCCATCACCTCCTGCGTCGCATGCGGCCCGGTCACGGCCAGCACCTTGGGGTGGATCTCCCGCACCAGGTTGCCGCCGCCGTCGCCCTGCTTGGCGCCCAGGCAGCCGGTGACGATCACCTTGCCGTTGGCAGTCAGCGCCTCGCCAATCGCGTCCAGGCTTTCCTTCACCGCGTCATCGATGAAGCCGCAGGTGTTGACGATCACCAGGTCCGCGCCCTGGTAGGTCTTGCTGGTGCGGTAGCCCTCCGCAGAGAGCTGGGTCAGGATCAGTTCGGAATCGGTCAAGGCCTTGGGACATCCAAGGCTGACAAACGCAACGGTAGGCGGCTGCTGGCTGGTGACGGGCACCGGCGGGCTGGCGAGGTCTTGGCTCATGGACCCGATTGTCGCAAACCCCACCACCCAGCGCCCGGCGGCCGGCCCAAGCCCGGTGGCCTTTCAGCTCATTTGTGGCTCACTTGGGCGTTTTGGAGCCCACCGGCGGCACCGGAAACACCGGGAACAGCCCCCCGGCCTGCTTTTGCATCTGCTCCTGCATCTGCACGAAGAGGTTCTTGGACTGTTCCAGGTAGTTGCCCATCAGGCCCTGCATCATCGGTGCCTGGCCGCTCATGAACTGGGTCCACATCTCGGGCGTGAACGCTGCGGGATCGTAGAGGCCGCGGGCCTGGTCGCCCAGGCGGCTCTGCATGTCGACGAAGGTCTGCAGGTTCTTCTCGAGGTACGAGCCCATCATGCCCTGCATGGCATGGCCGTAGAAGCGGATGATCTGGGCCAGCATGCGGGCGCTGAACATCGGCATGCCGCCGGCTTCTTCCTCTAGGATGATCTGCAGCAGGATGCTGCGGGTCAGGTCTTCGCCGGTCTTGGCGTCGCGCACCTCGAATTCCGCCCCCTCCAGCACCATCACCTTCACATCGGCCAGCGTGATGTAGCTGCTGGTGCGCGTGTCGTAGAGGCGGCGGTTCGGGTACTTCTTCAGGATGCGGGGCGCACTGGCCGACTCAGCGGCAGGCTCGGCACTGCCGGGTGCATCCGGGCGGGGTTCGGTCATCAGCAAAAGCTCCCTTCGCGGCCCTGGCGGGCCCGCACGAAAACACGGAATGCAAAAAACCGGGGGAGCTCGGTCAAGCCTGCGCTGCCAGCGCCGACGCCTGAGGCCTCACGGCACGTTCAACCATGCAGCACAAGCAAGCTGCATGCGCTGCTGTGTTCGATTCTAGGGTGCGCGCCCTGACGTGCCGCCGGGATTTGCCCTTGTCCTGCCGCGCCAGTTGCGCGGCCGCCGGAGCCAGAAGCTACCGGCGGCCGCGGCGACTCGGCGTTTTCAGTCGAGCGCGTTCAGGCCGTTTCGCACCGCATCGTTGATGACGTGCAGTTCGGCCAGCGTCGCGTCGATGTGCGCGCGCTTCTGCGACAGGTCGGCAATCGCCTGGCTGGTGCGGTCGAACACATACTGCATCTGCTGGCGCCGGCCTTCGCCTTGTGTGCCATACAGGTCCAGGTAATGCTTGATTTCGGCCAGCGACGAGCCGATGGCCTTGGCGCGCAGGATCAGCGCGAGCCGCGCGCGGTCGCGCCGGGTGTAGACCCGCGTGCCATTGACGCGGCGCGGGCTCAGCAGGCCCTTGTCCTCGTAGAAGCGGATGGCGCGCAGCGAGATGCCGAAGGCCTTGCACAGCTCGGTGATGCCAAAGAGCTCGGCGGTGTCGTCGTCATGGTGGGCGGCCACCGCGTCTTCGGCCGACAGGCCTTGCATCGCGGCGTCTGAGGGCACGAGGTTGAGGACGGGGGAGGCAGACAAGCTGTTGGCCACACTGGTGGCGAAGTCGGTCGCTGCCATCACAGCACCCGCTGCAGTTTGAGGGCCACGCTCATGTCGCCCGAGACCTTGAAGCGCCCGGTCATGAAGCCGGTGGTCGGCTCCAGGCGGCCTGCAATCAGGTCGTCCAGTGTCGACAGGTTGAGTGCCACCGTGCAGGCGGCGTCGCGGTTGTGGTTGTCCACCGTGTTGGGTTCGGCGCTGCCATCGATCAGCACGACGCCTTCGTCGCCGCAGTCGAATTTCAATGTGGTGTTCAAGCCGCTTTGCGTGCCAACCTTCTCGCGCAAAGATGCGGTCGCGGAAGCCAGATCCATGGTTGTCTCCTGTGCTGTTGTATCGCGGGTGTGTTCGCTTTGTTATGTCATCTGGGCGACGAGCACCCGGGCCGCATCGTAGGCCTGCGCAACTGGCGCAACATCAGCGTATTTCCCTATCAGAAATACAGTTGACGTTAACGTCACCCTGTCGCCAAATCCGGCGAAGAAGCAGCGCTGTGTTCACCGCAGCCGCCGCTCACGCCAGAGGCCCCGGCCATGACCGGGTGCACGGCGCCACACAGGAGACAAGACATGACGGCCCATTCCGCGCCGCGCCCTGCCCTGGGCGTTCCCGCAAGCGCCTACGACAGCGTGTTCCGCCCCGGCCTGCTGGCCGGCCAGCGCATCTGGGTCACCGGCGGTGGCTCCGGCATTGGCCGCTGCGTCGCCCATGAACTGGCTGCGCTTGGCGCCGAACTCATCCTCAGTGGCCGCAGCGAAGACAAGCTGCGCCGCGTGGCCGGCGAGATCGCCGAGGACGGCGGCCAGTGCAGCTGGCGCGCCTTCGACATCCGCGACGGAGCCGCCGTCAAGGCGCAGGTGGCCGAGCAATGCGCCAGCGGTCCGGTGCACGGGCTGGTCAACAACGCCGGCGGCCAGTTCCCGGCGCCAATGATGGCCATCAGCCAGCGCGGCTTCGACGCGGTGGTGGCCAACAACCTCACCGGCGGCTTCCTGATGATGCGCGAGCTGTACCTGCAGAGCATGCAGGCCCACGGCGGCGCCATCGTCAACATGACGGCCGACTTCCGCAACGGCATGCCCGGCATGGCCCACTCCGGCGCCGCGCGTGCCGGCATGAGCAACCTGACGATGAGCGCGGCCTACGAATGGGCGCCGGCCGGCGTGCGCGTCAACGCGGTGGCGCCCGGCTGGGTGGCCTCCAGCGGCATGGACACCTATGGCGGCGCGATGAAGGCCATCATCCCGCAGCTGAAGCAGCATGTGCCCATGGGCCGGCTGGCCTGGGAGGCCGAGGTCAGCGCGGCCATCGTCTTCCTGCTCTCGCCGGCCGCGGGTTTCATCACCGGCGTGACGCTGCAGATCGACGGCGGCGCCTCGCTGGGCAGCGCCATCTTCCCGATCCAGGAGGCCTCGCGCTCCACCGCCTGGAACGGCTTTCACCGCGCCAGCGTGCCGCAGGTGTTGCAGCAGGATGGGCAAGACGGGGAGGCGCGCTGATGCCCGCGCTTGTCTCGCAGCTGGACCTGCAAGCGCCCGCCTTCCAGGCCAATGTGGCGCGCATGGCCGAGCGCCTGGCGGAAGTGCGGCAACTCGAAGCGCTGGTGGTGGCCGAGTCAGCCGGTAAAGCGGCGCAGTTCGAGAAACGCGGCCAGTTGCTGCCGCGTGAACGCGTGGCCAGGCTGCTGGACCGCGGCAGCAGCTTCCTCGAACTGTCTGCGCTCGCCGGGCTGGGCATGCATGACGACGATGGCAAGCGTGCCGTGCTCGGTGGCGGCAGCATCGTCGGCATTGGCCAGGTGGCCGGCAAGCGGGTGCTGATCTCCGCCAGCGACTCCGCGCTCAAAGGCGGCACCGTCTCGCCGATGGGCCTGAAGAAGGCGCTGCGCGCGCAGGAGATTGCGCGGGAAAACAAGCTGCCGCTGATCTACCTGGTCGAGTCCGGCGGTGCCAACCTGATGTACCAGAGCGAGATGTTCGTCGAGGGTGGCCGCAGCTTCGCGAACCAGGCGCGGCTCTCGGCCGCCGGCATTCCGCAGGTCGCCGTGGTGCACGGCTCGTCCACCGCCGGCGGCGCCTACCTGCCGGGGCTGTCGGACTACGTGGTGCTGGTGCGTGGCAAGAGCCGCATCTTCCTGGCCGGCCCGCCGCTGGTGAAAGCGGCCATCGGCGAAGACGTGACCGACGAGGAGCTGGGTGGCAGCGAGACGCACGCCAGTGTCACCGGACTGGGCGAATACGTGGCCGAGAACGACGCCGACGCGATCGCGGTCACTCGCGAGCTGCTGGACAAGCTGGCGTGGGACGAAACGCCCGCTCGCGCCGCCGCGCCAGCGCCGCTGTACGAGCCCGAGGAGCTGATGGGCCTGGTGCCGGCCGACGACAAGACACCTTACGACGTGCGCGAAGTCATTGCCCGGCTGGTCGACGGTTCGGACTTCCTCGAATTCAAGGCGGCCTACGCCAGCGAAACCTTGTGCGGCCACGCGCGCATAGCCGGCCACCGCGTCGGCATCCTGGGCAACAACGGCCCGATCCAGCCGGCCGGCTCGACCAAGGCCGCGCAGTTCATCCAGCTCTGCGACCAGAGCGGCACGCCGCTGGTCTTCCTGCAGAACACCACCGGCTACATGGTGGGCCGCGAAGCCGAACATGCCGGCGCGATCAAGCACGGCAGCAAGATGATCCAGGCGGTGGCGAATGCGCACGTGCCCAAGTTCACCATCGTGCTGGGCGGCTCGTTTGGCGCCGGCAACTACGGCATGTGCGGCCGCGGCTTCGACCCGCGCTTCATCTTCAGCTGGCCCAGCGCCCGCACGGCCGTGATGGGCGGCGCGCAGGCCGCGCAGGTGATGGAGATCGTCAGCGCC
>NZ_VIDT01001189.1 GCF_006519715.1 Ideonella azotifigens | reverse complement strand
GCGATCTGCTGGCGCGCCAGGTCGAGGCGCCGGTTTGCTGGCAGGCCTCGGTCGAGCACCTGCACGCCCTGGGCGCACGCGTGTTCGTGGAGGTCGGCCCCGGCCGGACCTTGACCGAGTTGGCCGGCCAGATCCTGAAGGACAGGCCGCATGTGGCGCTGGCCTGCGACCCCGGCAATGCCGACCCGCGCGAGCACCTGCTGCAACTGCTGGCGCGCCTGGTCTCGCTCGGTTTGCGACCTGCGCTGCGGGACTTTGCGCTGGACGTTCCGGCCTTCACGTCACCGCCGGCCGCCGCGCGCCTGCTGCCTTCCCCACCTCTTGCCACGGCCCTCCCGCCGCTTCCGCCCGTGAATGCCCTGAACCACTTCCTCGACGTCAACGGCCGGGTCATGACCCGCTTCTTCGAGCAACAGTCCTCGTTGGTGGACCTGTGTGCAGGCAGCCTGGCCGGCGAGCGCCAGCAGTTGTTCACGGCACTGGTGCAGGCCAACCAGCAGGCGCTGGAGAGCTACCTGCAGACGCAGCAGCAGGCGGTACTGGGCCGGCCTGTTGCGGAAGCGGCGCTGCCGGCGGCGGCATCGGCCGCATCGCTACCGCCGGTCTTGGCGCCAACGCCTGCACACACACATGAGGCACCTGTGCCGCCCTTGGTCACCGGACCGTTGACGCCCGCGGCCCCGGCCGGCAGCGAGCCCTGGTTTCGCTCGATGATCGCCAACCTGACCGGTTTCCCCGAAGCCATGGTGCGGGCTGACAGCGACTTCGAAGGCGAACTGGGGCTGGACTCGCTGACCATGGCCGAGGTCTGGTTTGCGCTGGTCGATGAATTCCCGCAGCTCGACAGCCAGCGCGACGCCTTCCGCCAGTGCCGCAGGATCTCGGACGCCGTGGCGCTGATCGCCTCACTGGGCGACATGCCACCGGCAGTGGCCGAGCCGCCGGTGCCTGAGCCCAGGCCTGTGGTCGTGGCGGCGCCGAAAGCTGCTGTGGCCATGACCCGTGCTGCACCGGCCG
>NZ_VIDT01001188.1 GCF_006519715.1 Ideonella azotifigens | reverse complement strand
GCAGGCGCAGCATGGCCGCGGCGGGGTGGCGGCTGCATCAGGTCCAGCGTCATCAGCATCAGGCGACGCAGGCCGTCCCAGGCTTCGGTGGGCCAGTCGGGGTGGCGCAGGCCTTTGACCAGGCCGTCGCAGATCGCGGCGGCCTGCACCAGTGCGGCCAGCTTGGCGTCATCCAGTTGCGGCAACACGCGCTCGAAGGCGCGCTCCTTGTCTCCCCAAACCCGCGCTTCGCGCAGCGCCATCGGCAGCGGCTTGCCGCCGGCCATCGCGTCGCGGGCGCGCTTCATCGCGCGGATGTCCTCGGCCAGGTTCCAGTGCACCAGCACCGCGGCCTCGCCTTCGGCGCGCAGGCCGTCCAGCATGCGCAGCGCGCGCTCGGCCTGGCCGGCCAGCACGGCGGCACCGAGCTTGAAGACGTCGTAGCGGGCCACGTCCAGCACCGCGTCCTGGATCTGCTCGAAGCTGAGTTCGCCTTCGGGGTACAGCAGCGCGAGCTTCTGCAGTTCCTGGTGCGCGGCCAGCAGGTTGCCTTCGACCCTGTCGGCGAAAAACGCCAGCGCCTGCTGGCCCGCTTCACCGGCGGGCAGCGACTGGCCTTGCGCGCCCAGCCGGCGCGAGATCCATTGAGGCAGCTGATTGCGCTCGATCGGGTCCAGCCGTACGGTCACCCCCGCCCGGTCCAGCGCCAGGAACCAGGCACTTTGCTGCTGCTGGCGGTCCAGCCGCGGCAGGTGCACGATGGTGAACAGGCCTTCGCCCAGCCGGTCGCAATACTGCTGCAGCGCGACCGAGCCTTCCTTGCCGGGCTTGCCGGAAGGGATGCGGATCTCGATCAGCTGCTGGTCGGCAAACAAGCCCATGGACTGCGCGGCGCCCAGCACGCTGCTCCAGTCGAAATGCGCGCCGCTGACGGTGAAGACCTGGCGCTCGGAGACGCCGGCTGCGCGGGCCGCCGCACGGATCGAATCGGCCGCCTCCTGCGCCAGCAGTGGCTCGTCGCCGTGCAGCGTGTAAAGCGG
>NZ_VIDT01001187.1 GCF_006519715.1 Ideonella azotifigens | reverse complement strand
TGCAGGAAGTTGCCGGCGATGGCGCCGCGCTCGAAGCGGTGCCAGGGCGGCAGGTCCGCAGGCTGACGAACCGGTCCGGGCAAAGCTTCGGCCGCGGCTGTTTCGTCATCGGCCGGGCGAGGCAGGGCATGCACGATCTGGCTTGGCCCGTGCTGGATCGCGCGCACCAGCGACGAGAAGCTGGCAATGCCCCAGTGCTGGTCGAAACGGCCGGGGTATGGCGGCGCGTCCTGCAGCGGCGGAAGCTGTTCGCGGGCAGCCAGCCGCGTGACCGGCACCACCGCGTCTTCGGCGCAAGGTGCGCGCTGCCAGGTCATCACGGCGGCATCGCCAATCTCGGCGGCCAGGTCTTCGATCGCCACCTGCAAACCTTCCGGCGTGACCGGCTCGGGCCCGCCCAGCAGGTAGCCAATGGCGCTCAGGTGGCTCAGCGTGTCCGGCACTTCCTTGTTGCGCGAGTTGCCCACGGCCAGCGGCACCAGCCCCAGCCACAGCGCATGCCGCGCCCGGGTCAGCGCCACATAGAACAGCCGCAAGTCCTCGCGCAGCCGCTCGCGCTCGGCCTGCGCCATCGCTTCGTCGCTCAGGCTGAGGTCCAGCGAGCGACGCCCGGCCTCGTCCACCATCGCGACGAAGCCTGTGTTGCGCCGCGTCTCTTGGCGCAGCGCGCCGGCAAACGGCAGACACACGACCGGATATTCGAGGCCCTTGCTCTTGTGCACCGTGACGACCTGCACCAGGTCCGCATCGCTCTCCAGCCGCACGATCTGCTCGTCGCCGCCAGCCATGCCCTCGGCCGCCTGGCCGATCTCACCGGTCAGCCAGCGGATCAGCGCCAGCTCGCCATCCAGCTGGCTGCTGGCGGCCTGCAGCAGCTCGGCCAAATGCAGGTAGTTGGTCAGGCGGCGCTCGCCATCGGGCAGCGGCAGCCAGCGTGCCGGCAGATCCAGCTCGTGCAGCGTGCGGCGCAGCAGCGTCAGCACGCCCTGGCTCAGCCAGACCTGGCGCAGCGCGCGAAGC
>NZ_VIDT01001186.1 GCF_006519715.1 Ideonella azotifigens | reverse complement strand
GGCGCTGCTGGTGCTGCCAGTCGCCCCCGCTGCCGCGACGCGGCCCTTGCCCACTGCCACTGCCCCGAATCACCCATGACCACTGCGCTGATTGCCGACGACGAACCTCACCTCGCCCGCTTTCTCGGCGAGCAACTCAAGGCCTTGTGGCCCGCGCTGGAAATCGTCGCCGTGGCGCGCAACGGTGTGGAAGCGGCGCAGCAGATCGATGCGCTGCAGCCCGACGTGGCCTTCCTGGACATCCGCATGCCGGGCCTGACCGGGCTGGAGGTGGCGCAGGGCATCGAGGGCCCGACGCGCGTGGTCTTCGTCACCGCCTTCGACGAGTTCGCGGTGCAGGCCTTCGAGGCCGCCGCGGTGGACTACCTGCTCAAGCCCGTCAGCGAGGCCAGGCTGCAGCGCACGCTGGCTCGCCTGCAACAGCCGCTGCCATCGGACGACAGCCTGCTGGCGCGCACGCTGCAGCAGCTGCAGGCGCCCGCCGCCGTGGCCGAGCCGCCGCTGCGCTGGATCCGCGCCAGCGCTGGCGACACCACGCACCAGATCCCAGTCGACGAGGTGCTGTTCTTCCAGGCCGACGACAAGTACACCTGTGTGCACACCGTCAGCGGCCGGCAGCACCTGATCCGCACCGCCGTCGCCGATCTGGCGGCGCGGCTGAACCCGCAGCAGTTCTGGCAGGTGCACCGCGCCACGCTGGTGAACCTGAACCACCTGGCCAGCACCCGGCGCGACGAGGCCAGCCGGCTGTGGCTGAGGCTCCAGGGCCATGCCGCCGAACTGCCGGTCAGCCGCGCCTACGTGCACCTGTTCAAGGCCATGTGACCGGGCGTTCGGGCGCTCCGATGCACAGGTCCGAAAACGGCCAGTCGGCGCCAACCAGCGGCCTATCATGCCGCCATGTCGCTGAGAAACACCCCTTCGCCTGACGCACTGGTCGCCCTGGCCGCGCCGGCCGATGCAGCGGCCGAAACCGCTGCTGCCGCGCCGGCGCTTGCGCTGTCCGACAGTGCCGCCTACCTCGCGCTG
>NZ_VIDT01001185.1 GCF_006519715.1 Ideonella azotifigens | reverse complement strand
CCATTTGCAGGGCGGCGATCTTCATGCCGTGCAGCATACCGCCGCGGCCGGTTCAGGGCGCGGCCGGGGCCAACGCGGCAGAGGCCGCAGGTGTCGGCAGCAGCGGCGCGTCCAGGTCCGGCAGAGGCTCGTTGGCCTTGCGTTCGACCGAGACGACATTGGGCTTGTCCCAGGGGCCGGTGACCTGGAACTCACGGGTGCTGGCCTGCATCAAGGGCTTGCGCAGGAACCATTGGGCCAGGAAGGTGCCCAGGCCGATCACTGGGTTGATCGCGGCGTAGGCCAGCGAGGCGGTACCGGCATTGATCTCGGGCACCACGACCACGCGCAGGTTCTGGGTTTCCTGGCGCATGTTGGCGCTGCCTTCCATCAGCACCACCGCCTGCGCGCTGCGAATGCGCAGGTTGTTGGTGCGCGCCACGCCATCGGCCAGCGCAATGTCGGCGCTGGCGTTGTCGAATGCAAAGCCTTCCTGGAACACATCGCGGAAGTCCAGCAGCAGCCGGCGCGGCAGGTTCTGAAGGCTGAGCACGCCCAGCAGCCGGCCGACGCCGGCATCGACTTTCAGGAACTGCCCGCTGTCCAGCGCCAGCTGCATCTGGCCGGTCATCTCGGCCCATTCCGGCGTCAGCGGCGAGCCGGTCCAGGCCAGCTGGCCCAGGATGTGGCCCTTGCCACCACGCATCACCCGGCCCATGCCCATGCGCTCCAGCAGGCCACCGCTGTCGCTGAGGTCCAGCCGGAAATCCATCGCCATGCGCCGGCGCGGGCCGGGCGACCACTGGCCGCTGCCCACGAGCTTGGCCTCGGGCGATGTCAGGTTCAGCTTGGAAAGCCGCCAGTCCGCCCCCTTGTAGGCCGCGTCCACCTCCAGCTTGCCCAGCTTCTTGCCGGCCAGCTCGAAGTCGTCGATCACGATGTCCAGCGCCGGCGGATGGTCGCCCGGGTCGTCGAGGATGTCGTCCACCGCATCGGCCTCGGACTGCGGCAGCGCCAGCCGCGTGAAGCGTGCGTGCACCAGGCCGGCCCGCTCG
>NZ_VIDT01001184.1 GCF_006519715.1 Ideonella azotifigens | reverse complement strand
CCAGGGCATCAGCACCTCGCAGCCGGCGTCCAGCAGGCGGCGGCAGCTCACCAGGTCGTCCAGGCAATACGGGAAGACCTGGAAGCCGTCTTTCACCAACTGCGTGGCGGCGGCCAGCAACTCGAACGGATCGGGCTGCAGCGTGTGCTCGTCGCCTACGACTTCCAGCTTCAACCACGTCGTGTCGTACAGCTCTCGCGCCAGGTGGGCCAGCGTGATGGCCTCGCGGGCGCTGCGGCAGCCGGCGGTGTTGGGCAGCAGCTGCGCGCCGCTGGCCAGCGCGAGGGCGACAAAGCCGTTATCCGGTCGATCATTGGCAACACCGGCGAGCGCCCTCTTCAAGCCGACGGTGACGACCTGTGCGCCGCTGGCGCGGATGGCGTCCTGCAGCACCTGCGGGGACGGGTAGCCGGCGCTGCCGATCATGAAACGGCTTTGCAGCGGCGTGCCGTAGACGGTCCAGGCAGTGGGTTCGATCATGGTTTCAACCTCCGACGATGGCGCGGAACACGGTGAGCTCGTCGCCCGGCTGCAGCAGCGTGCGGGCGCGGGCGTGGCGTGGCAGGAATTCGCCGTTCAGCGCTGTGGCCACGCGGTCCTCCGGCTGGTCATGTTCGGCCAGCAGCGCGGCGGCGCTGAGGCCTTCGCGCCAGGGCAGCGGCTGTTCGTTGAGCATCACGAGGCGTGCGCCCCCAGACCTGTCGCTTCGCGCCAGGCCCCCCGAGGGGGATGAGGAAACTGGGGGGCGGCCCGGCGTTTCCTCATGCGACGCGTCAATGCGCGAGTTGAGGGACATGGGTGTCAGCATGTGGGGTCTCCTTGGGCACAAGGCCGCAGGCGGCCAGCGCGTCGTCCACCAGGGCAGGCGCGAGCAGCCAGCCATGGCGGAACAGGCCATTGAGCTGCAGCAGGCCGGGCTCGGCGTGGCAACGCGGGTGATGGTCCGGCAGGGCAGGGCGCAGGTTGGCTTCGAGGTGCAGCAGGCGCGCTTCGGCCAGTTCGGGCAGCACGCTGTGCGCTGCGGCGAGCAGCTCGACCAG
>NZ_VIDT01001183.1 GCF_006519715.1 Ideonella azotifigens | reverse complement strand
CGCGGCCGAGCAGCGCGTGCTGGAAGCGCCCGCGGTGCCCGGCCACTTCGAATCGGTGCGGGCCGATGGCGTGGTGCAACGCTTCCCGCACGCCACCGTGGCCACCCGGCTGTCGCTGGTGGCCCTGCGCGAGCTGCGGGTGCGCAATTCGTACCTGCTGATCGCCCGCGAGGGCGGCATGCTGCTGCCCGAGCCCTGGCACCTGTCGATGGGCGACTACCCCTACGAGCACCTGCAGGTGCTCAACCGTGGCCGCCTGGCCTGTTCGCTGCAGCCCTCGGGCGAGACCCGCCGCATCACCGAGCCGGTGCTGGTGCTGGCCAACCTGGACGCCACCTACCACCGTAACTACTACCACTGGATGGTGCTGATCCTGTCGCGCGTGCGCTGGCTGCAGGCTGAAGGCTGGCTGGACCGGCGCCCACTGCTGATGCCGCGCGAGCTCTCGGGCTGGATGCGCAGCTCGCTGCAGGACATCGGCGTGCGCCCGGAGCAACTGGTCGAATACGCCGACGGCGAGACCCTGCAACTGGCCGATGCGCTGCTGCTCTCGCCGCTGGAGTACGCCTGCCGCCCGCTGATGGACGACCTGTGCCGCCACCTGTGGCGCGCAGCCGGGCTGGACCCTGACCAGCCGCCAGCGCCGCAGCGCCTGCTTTACATTTCGCGCCTGAGCGCGCACCGTCGGCCGCTGGTCCACGAAGAAACCATCATGGCGCAGGCCAAGGCGCTGGGCTTCGAGCTGCTGGCGCCGGAAACGCTGAGCCTGCTGGAGCAGGTGCGCTTGTTTGCCAACGCACGTGGCATCGCCGGCCCGCCCGGTGCTGCCTACACCAACCTCAGCTGGTGCCAGCCCGGCACCCGCGTGCTGTCCATCTTCAAGGAAGAAGTCAACTTGCCGACCTTTGTCGACATCTCGGTCCAGCGCGGCCAGCAACACCGCTGGCTGCTCGGCCACAACCTGCCTGGCTTTGATCGCACACGTGTCGTCGCGGCGCCGTTCAGCGTGTCGCTGGAACTCACGCAGCGCGAGCTGGCCTGG
>NZ_VIDT01001182.1 GCF_006519715.1 Ideonella azotifigens | reverse complement strand
GGCAGACAGCATCGGCCAGAACCAGCACCTCGGCGACCGCCCGCTGCCACGGCTGGCCGGCTTCGCCGAAGCCGAGGTGCTGTCCACCGCGCTGAACGAGCTGGTCGAGCGCCAGCGCGAGCACAACAACACCTTGCAGGAGCTCAATGCCTCGCTGGACCAGCGTGTGCGCGACCGCACCGCGGCACTGAACCTGGCGCTGCAGGGTGAAGCGCTGAACCTGCAGCGCATGCAGAACATCGCCAACAGCGTGCCGGCGCAGATCGCGCATTTCGATGCCGATGGCCACTGCCTGTTCGCCAACCAGGCCGCCCTGCGCCTGGCGGGCCTGCCACCCGAGCGCAGCGGCATGCTGCGCCTGGTCGACCTGCTCGGCGACCCGGTGCCACCCGCGCTGCTGCCCATGGCCAGCAGCGCCACCACGCTGCCGCAGACGCTGCGCGTCCAGCATGCCCGCGTGGTCGGCGACGACACCTGGCACAGCGAGGTGCACTGGCTGCCAGACGGCGAACACGGCGTCGGCGCCGCCGGCGGCCGTCCCGGCCACTACCTGGTCAGCTTCGATGTCAGCCAGCTGAAGGAAGTCGAACTGAGGCTGCAGCAGCTTTCCCGTGCCGACGCGCTCACCGGCCTGCCCAATCGCCGCCAGTTCGACGAACACATGCGCGCCTCGCTGGCCCGCGAACGCCGCACCGGCCGCGGCCTGGGCGTGGTCTACCTGGACCTGGACCATTTCAAGCGCATCAACGACACCCTGGGCCACGCCGGTGGCGACGAAGTGCTGAAGACCTTCGCCCAGCGCGTGGGCAGCGTGATCCGCGCCACCGACCTGCTGGCCCGCGTCGGCGGCGACGAATTCGTGCTCGTCTGCGAAGGCGTGGCCAACCCCGAGCAGATGCAGGTGCTGGCCGACAAGGTGCTCACCGCAGTTCGCGCCCCGCTGCGGCTGCAGAACCAGCAAGTGCTGCTCAGCACCAGCATGGGCTCGGCCCTGATGCAAGACGGCGAAAGCGTGGACCACCTGCTGGCCCGCGCCGACGCC
>NZ_VIDT01001181.1 GCF_006519715.1 Ideonella azotifigens | reverse complement strand
CGTACACGCTGCCGGCGAACAGCACCGGGTTCTGCGGCAGGTAGCCCACGCCGCGCCGGAAGGCCGAGCGGTCGATCTGCGCCCAGGGCACGCCGTCGACGCGAAGCCTGCCGTGCCCGGCTTCTGTCAGGCCCAGCAGCAAGCGCAGCAGGGTGGTTTTCCCGGCGCCGTTCGCCCCGGTCAGCACGGTGATGCGGCCCGGTTCCAGTGCGAGGTCGAGGTCGCGGATGAGGCTGCGCGGGTCCGCCTGGCGGCTCATGCCTTCCAGCGTCACGCGCCAGTGCGTTGGCGGCACTCGCCCATGATGTGCCGGCGCAGCCTGCATGGCCAGCAGGCGCTCGATGCTGGCCAGCGCCGGCACACCCTGCGCCATTTCCTGCAGGGCGCGCAGCGCGCCCTGCAAGGCCCCGCGCAGGGCCAGCAGCAGGAACAGCACCGAAGCCAGGCTCGGGCCAGACACCGCCGGCCCGCCGGCCAGGGCCAACCAGGCCACCAGGCCCAGCAGCGCCAGGCCCAGCACCAGCGCGTCGAGCTCGGTCACCCAGGTCTGGGTTCTCGCCAGCTCACGCGCCAGCGCGTGGGTGTGGGCGACCTTCGCGCGGCTCGCCTGCTGCTCGTGAAGCTCGTTTGCGTGGCTGACGGCGAGTTCATGGCGCAGCACGGTGCCGCCCAGCTGCTCATACAGCTGGTCGATGGCCTCGTGTGCCAAGGCCATCTGGCCAGCCAGCCGATGCGAGAGACGCCGGCGCACCAGCCACAGCAGGGTCAGCGCGACGAGCAACGGCGCCGTCAGCGCGGGCAGCATCACCGCGATGCCACCCATGCACAGCAGCACCAGCACGGTTCCCGGCAGCAGGCCGCCAAAACAGGCCCTGGCCATCTGGTTGAGCAACTCGCCATCCCGCGTCATCGCGAGCACGAAACGTTCGGCGCCTTGTTGTCGCACGGTGTCGCCCGGCAATGCGAGCAGCCGCTCCACCAGTTGTTCGCGCAAGCGCGTCAACCCGTCCTGCACGGCATCGATGACCATGCGCTGCCCGAAG
>NZ_VIDT01001180.1 GCF_006519715.1 Ideonella azotifigens | reverse complement strand
CCGGCTTGGTGGCTGGCGCAGGCGACGCCAGCAAGTCAGGCAGGTTCAGCTCGGCACAACCGGCCAGCGCCACGGCCAATATCGCGGGCACCGGCCTGGTTTGCAAGCGCCACCGACAAGAAAGTCCACGCATCCAATCCACACATCGCTCCACGCATTGTTTGCGCCATTCTCGCGTGCGGCGACAGCGATCAGGCTGCCGTGAGGCGCTCCTGGGTGAGCATCGCGCGGTCCTGCAACCAGGGCTGGGCAGCGAAATGGCGCGCAGCAAAGGCTTCGATCTGCGTGGCGTGGGCCAGCGTGGCACCCACCATGTCCAGGCCCTGCAGCAGCATGCGCTGGTGGCGCGGCGACAGCGCGAACGGCGCCTCGATGGTGCCGCAGCGCACCTGCAGCGCGGGCAGGTCGATCTGCAGCGGCAACGGGCCCTCGCCTGCCACTGCGCAGGCCAGCGCCTGGTCCAGCAAGGCCTGGCCGTGCGCCGGCGAGACCATCACCGGCAGCAGGCGGTTGTTGACCGCGTTGGAATAGAAGATCTCGCCGAAGCTGGGCGCGATGACTGCGCGCACGCCGTACTGCAGCAAGCCCCACACCGCATGTTCGCGGCTGGAGCCGCAGCCGAAGTTCGGCCCGCCGATCAAGGCGTCCACGTCGGCGAACGCAGGCTGGTTCAGCACGCATTCGGGCCTGGGCTGGCCGTGGGCGTCGAAGCGCAGGTCGTACAGCAGGCCTCGGGCGAGGCCTGCCTTGTCGATGCCGCGCAGGAACTGCTTGGGCATGATCTGGTCGGTGTCGAGGTTGGCCAGAGGCAGCGGGGCGGCGCGGGTAATCCACGCGGTCGTTGAGGTCTCAGGCATGTCGCGTCTCCTGTGGGGCCAGGGGTGGCCACTGCAGCGGATCGGCCAGGTTGGTGATGCGGCCAGTGATGGCGGCGGCGGCAGCCATGGCCGGGCTCATCAGGTGGGTGATGGCGCCGCGGCCCTGGCGGCCCTCGAAATTGCGGTTGGTGGTGCTGGCGCAGCGCACGCCGTCGGCCAGCACGTC
>NZ_VIDT01000118.1 GCF_006519715.1 Ideonella azotifigens | reverse complement strand
CCCTCCGCGCCCGGCCAATCCGGTGCCGCCCATCCGCTATCCCGAATCGCTGCCGGTCTCCGGCCGGCGCGAGGAGATTGCGCGCGCGCTGCAGCAGCACCAGGTCATCATCGTCTGCGGCGAGACCGGCTCGGGCAAGACCACGCAGTTGCCGAAGATCGCGATGGAACTGGGCCGTGGCCTGGGGGCTGGCGGCAAGGGCCTGATCGGCCACACCCAGCCGCGGCGCATTGCCGCGAGCTCGGTGGCCAAGCGCATTGCCGAGGAGCTGAATTCGCCGCTGGGCGAGGTGGTGGGCTACAAGGTGAGGTTCCAGGATCGATTGCAAGCAGGGGCATCCGTCAAGTTGATGACGGACGGCATCCTGCTGGCCGAGACGCAGACCGACCCACTGCTCAAGGCCTACGACACGCTGATCATCGACGAGGCGCACGAGCGCAGCCTCAACATCGATTTCCTGCTCGGCTACCTGCGCCAGATCCTGCCGCGCCGGCCCGACCTGAAGATCGTCGTGACCTCGGCGACCATCGATGCGGACCGCTTCGCCAGGCACTTCGAATCCATCCACGGCCCGGCGCCGACCATCATGGTCAGCGGCCGCACCTTCCCGGTCGAGCAGCGCTGGCGGCCCTTCGAGGAAAAGAAGGACTTCGACCTCAACGATGCCATCGCCGACGCGGTCGACGAACTCTGGCGCGAGGCCCGTGGCGACATCCTGGTCTTCCTGCCTGGCGAGCGAGAAATTCGCGAAGCAGCCGATCATTTGCGCAAGCACCTGGCGCACCAGCCGCTGCACCGGGACGCCGACATCCTGCCGCTGTTTGCGCGCCTCTCGCAGACGGAGCAGGACCGCGTTTTCGAGGCCGGCAATGGCCATCGCATCGTGCTGGCCACCAACGTGGCCGAGACCTCGCTGACGGTGCCCGGCATTCGCTACGTGATCGACTCCGGCCAGGCGCGCGTGAAGCGCTACAGCTACCGCAACAAAGTCGAGCAGCTGCAGGTCGAGTCCATCAGCCAGGCGGCCGCCAATCAGCGCGCCGGCCGCTGTGGTCGCGTGGCCAACGGCATCTGCGTGCGGCTTTACGACGAGAAGGATTTCAACGAGCGCCCGCGCTTCACCGACCCCGAAATCCTGCGCTCCTCGCTGGCCGGCGTGATCCTGCGCATGAAGGGCCTGCGGCTGGGCGACGTGGAGGAATTCCCTTTCCTCGAAGCGCCGCCGAAGAAGGCGATTGCCGACGGCTACGCGCTGCTTGGTGAACTGGGCGCGGTGGACGATGCCAACGTGCTCACGCGCATTGGCCAGGAGCTCTCGCGCCTGCCGCTGGACCCGCGCGTGGGCCGCATGATCCTGGAAGCCCGCTCGCGCGAAGCACTGAGCGAGGTGCTGATCATTGCGTCCGCGCTCAGCGTGCAGGACGTGCGCGACCGGCCGCTGGAAGCGCAGCAGGCGGCAGACGAAAAGCACAAGAAGTTCGACGATGAGAAGTCGGAATTCATGGGCTACCTGAAGCTGTGGAAGTGGATAGAAGAAGGCCGTGGACAGCACGGCCATGCTGCGCAGGCCGGCCAGCAGATTGACTCGCACAAGCTCAGCAACCGCCAGCAGGAACAGCGCCTGCGCGACAGCTTCGTCAACCCGCGCCGCGTGCGCGAGTGGCGAGACATCCATTCCCAGCTTCACACCGTCGTCGCCGAACAAGGCTGGCGCATCAACGGCAGCCCTGCGACCTACGAGCAGCTGCACCTGGCGATGATGGCCGGCCTCTTGGGCAACATCGGCCTGAAGGCGGACGATGACGAGTTCTACCTTGGCGCCCGCGGCATCAAGTTCTGGCGCCACCCGGGCGCACACCTGAGCAAGAAACCGGGCCGCTGGATCGTTGCGGCCGAGCTGGTCGAGACCACGCGCCTGTTCGGCCGCGGCCTTGCGAACATCGAGCCCCAGTGGATTCCGCAGATCGCCGGGCATTTGCTCAAGGTCCAGCTGCTGGAGCCGCACTGGGAGAAGAAGGCGGCCGAGGTCATTGCGCTGGAGCGCGCCACGCTTTACGGCATCGTCGTCTACAGCAATCGGCGCGTGAACTTCGGCAATGTGGACGCGAAGCTGGCGCGGGAGATCTTCATCCGCGAAGCGCTGGTCAACGGCGAGTGGGACAGCAAGCTGCCCTTCCTCGCGCACAACCGCAAGATGATCGCGCAGGTCGAGGAACTGGAGCACAAGTCGCGCCGGCAGGACGTGCTGGTCGACGACGAATTGATCTACGCCTACTACGACGCGCAGCTGCCGGGCGACATCGTCAGCGGCCACAGCTTCGAGCGCTGGTTTCGCGAGGCCCAGCGCGGGCAGCCCGAGCTGCTGCGCCTCACGCGCGAAGAGCTGATGCGCCACGAGGCGGCCGGCATCACCACGAACGCCTTCCCGAAAACGCTGCGCATGGGCGGTGTGGACTGCGTCGCGACCTACCTGCACCAGCCGCAGGACCCAAAAGACGGTGTGACCGTCAGCGTGCCGATCTACGCGCTGAACCAGGTCAGCGAAGATCGCTGCGAGTGGCTGGTGCCCGGCATGCTGGAAGCCAAGGTGCTGGCGCTGGTGAAGAGCCTGCACCAGCGCCCGCGCTCGCGCCTGGTGCCGCTGCCGGAGTTCGTGGCCGAGTTCTGCGCGAGCGCGCCGTTCGCGCAGGGCAACCTGGTGGACGTGCTGCTGAAGGCCGTGCGTGAGCGCAGCCAGATCGCCGTGCAGCGCAACGACTTCAAACTGGAGCAACTCGCGCCGCACCTGTTCATGAATTTCCGCGTGGTGGACGAACATGGTCGCCAGCTCGGCATGGGCCGCCAGCTCGCCACGTTGAAGGCCGAACTCGGTGGCCAGGCACGCTCCGCGTTCCAGGCCCTGGCCTCGCTGAAGCTGGGCGCCGCCGCGGTGGCAGCACCTCAGCCGCAGACCATTGCAACGCCTTCGGGTGGCAAGGCCGTGGTCGCGGGCATCAAGGCGGCACCACCGCCGCCGGCCGACACGGCTCCCGCCAGACACACCAGCTGGACCTTCGGCGAGCTGCCCGAGCTGATGGAGATCCGCAAGGCCGGCCAGACGCTGATCGGCTTCCCGGCGCTGATCGACAAGAACACGCACGTCGAGATCGAAGTTTTTGACGAACCAGATGTGGCCGCGGCCAAGCATCGCGCCGGCCTGCGTCGCCTGGTGGGGCTGCAGCTCAAGGAGCCACTGAAGTACCTGGAGAAAAACATCCCGGACCTGACGCAGATGGCCGTGGCCTACATGCCGCTGGGCACGGCCGACGAACTGAAAGCGCAGATCATCGATGTGGCGCTGGAGCGGGCCTTCCTGCAGGACCCGCTGCCGCAGAACGCGCAGGCCTTCAACCAGCGCCTGGAAACCGGCCGCACCCGGCTGAACCTGATCGCACAGGAAGTGGCGCGCCTGGCCGGCAGCATCCTTGTCGACTACGCCGCCGCCTTGCGCAAGCTCAAGGACGCCCGCGCGCCCAAGGAGGTGAGCGACGACATCACCGGCCAACTGCAGCGCCTGATGCCCAAGCGCTTCGTGGCTGTCACGCCTTACCCGCAGTTGCAGCATTTCAGCCGCTACCTGAAGGGCATCGTGATGCGGCTGGACAAGCTGCGTGCCGACCCCGCGCGCGACAGCCAGCGCCTGGCCGAACTGCGCCCGCTGGAGCAGCGCTACACGCGCCGCCTGGCCGAACTCAAAGGCCAGGCCGACGCGCGGTTTGACGACTTCCGCTGGCAGCTGGAAGAACTGCGCATCAGCCTGTTTGCACAGGAGCTGCGCACGCCGCAGCCGGTGTCGGCGAAGCGTTTGGAGAAGACCTGGGCCCAGCTGACCAGTTGAGCTTCAGGTCTTAGCCGGCCTCGGTCAACGCGACGGCATCGGCACCGGCGGGCAGGCGCATCGGCGTCGACGGATCGGTCGCCGCGCGCCACACCGCTTCGGCCACGTCCTCAGCGTGCGTGACGGGCGTGGACATGCTGCGCACGCTGGCGAACACCTGCTGCGTGAACTCGGCATAGGCTTCCGACACGCCTTGCATGCGCGACTGGGCGTTTTCGCCAAAGCGCGTGCTGGGTGCGCGGCCCGGCAGCACCAGGCAGGCCCGCACGTTGAACGGCTGCAGCTCCAGCGCCAGGGATTCGGTGAACGCGTTCACAGCCGCCTTGCTCGCGGTGTAGACCGACAGCAGGGGCAGCGATTTCAAGGTCACGCTGGATGTGACGTTGACGATCACACCGGACTTGCGCAGCCGGAACTGCGGCAGGAAGGCCTGGGTCATCGCAATCGTGCCCAGGGTGTTGGTTTCGAAGACCTCGCGGGCGGTGGCCATCGCGGTGGCTTCCAGGGCCGACAGCACGCCGATGCCAGCGTTGTTGACCAGCACGTCGATCGGCCCGGCTGCCGCCACCGCATGGTGGATGCTTGCCGGGTCGGTGACGTCCAGTGCGAGCACGCGCAGCCGCTCGGACGGCGGCAGCACGTCTTCGCGGGGCGTGCGCATCGTGGCAATGACCTGCCAGCCCTGGGCCAGGAAGTGGCGGGCGATTTCAAGGCCGAAACCGGATGAGCAGCCGGTGATCAGGATCGTTTTCATGGGAACTCCTTCGGGACATGAGCGAGGGGTGGACGATGGCGAGATGATGTGTCGCCATCGCCGGACTTGCTACATTCAACAGTCCGCCAATCAATTCCGAGAGTCCTGTTCATGGTCGATCCCCTGTCCGAGGTCGTCGCTTTGCTGCAGCCCGGCACGCCGTTCTCCAAGGTCGTCAGTGGCGCGGGGCCCTGGCGTGTTCGCCGCACGGAGGCCGGCAGGCCGTTCTATTGCGCCGTGCTCGAAGGCGCTTGCCAGCTCTCGGTCCAGGCGCAGGCGGCGATCACCTTGCAGGCCGGTGACTTCGTGCTGATTCCCTCGGCGCACGGCTTCGCCATGTCCAGCATCGAGCCGCCGACCTGGGAGGGAGACGATCCGCCGCCGGTGCAACTGGGCCAGGGCGAGTTCAGGCTGGGCAGGCCAGGCGGCGAGCCCGATGTTCGCCACCTCATCGGCTACTGCAGCTTCGGTTCGCCGGATGCCGCCTTGTTGGTGTCGCTGCTGCCTGAGCTGGTGCATGTGCGCGGCGAGCCCAGGCTGTCCACGCTGGTGCAGCTGGTGGGCGACGAATGCCGTGCGCAGCGGCCCGCGCGCGAGGTGGTGCTGGCGAGGCTGCTGGAAGTGCTGCTGATCGAAGCGCTGAGGTCTTCGGCAGACACTGGTGCGTCGCCCGGCCTGCTGCGCGGCCTGGCCGACTGCCGGCTTGCCTCGGCCATCCGCGGCATGCACGAGCATCCCACTCAGGCCTGGACGGTGGTGCAACTGGCCAAGCTTGCGGCACTGTCGCGCTCGGCGTTCTTCGAGCGCTTCAGCCGCGCGGTGGGCGTGGCGCCCATGGCCTATCTGCTGGCCTGGCGCATGGCGCTTGCCAAAGACCTGCTGCGGCGCAGCGCGGCGGGCGTTGCCGAGGTGGCTCAGCGCGTGGGCTACAGCTCGGCCAGCACGTTCAGCGTGGCCTTCACCCGCCATGTGGGCCTGTCGCCCGCGCGTTATGCCCGCGAGCGGCAGCCCTCGGAAGAAGTGCCGGTTACTTGAGGACGGCCAGCAGGCGGTCCATGCCGCCTTCGGTCAGGCTCAGCACCGCGCGTTCGCGCACCGCGGGCTTGGCATGGAAGGCGACCGACAGGCCCACGGCTTCCATCATCGGCAGGTCGTTGGCGCCGTCGCCCACGGCAATGGCCTGCGATGGCGCGATGCCCATCAGGTCGCACACGTCCAGCACCGTGCGGCGTTTCTGCTCGCCGTCGACGATGTCGCCCCAGGGCTGGTCGACCATGCGGCCGGTGAGTTGCTCGCCGTCCATCTCCAGCACGTTGGCCCGCGCGAAGTCCAGCTTCAGCCGGCCGCGCACAACGTTGGAGAAAAAGGTGAAACCGCCGGAAACCAGCAGCGTGCGAAGACCGGCCTTCTGCAGCGCAGCCACGAAGCTCGCCACGCCGGGGTTGAGCTGCAAGCGCTCGTCCAGCACGCGCTGCAGGTCGGCCCGGTTCACGCCCTTCAGCAGTGCCACGCGCTGGCGCAGGCTGGCCTTGTAGTCGGTGATCTCGCCACGCATCGCGGCCTCGGTGATGGCGGCCACCTCGGCCTTGCGGCCGACTGCGGCGGCAATCTCGTCCACGCACTCGATGTTGATCAGCGTGGAGTCCATGTCGAAGGCCGCGAGCCGGTAGTCGGCCAGGGCAAGAGAGGACTGGGCGCCGGCGCGCAGCAACAAACCGGGGGCGACTTCGGTGGCGGTCATGGTTGAATTTGAGGTCTGGTCCGACAGCCGGATCGGCCACGGCCCGGCATTATCCGGCACCGTGTTTGAGGTGAAGCGCGCGCTGGTGCGCCGCAGGAGTGAAGATTTGAAGAATCGATGGCAGGCCCAGGTGGCAGGACGCGGCTGGGCCGGTGTGCTGAGTTTGTTTGTGCTGTGCGGCGCGTTGCTGGCCGCAGGCTGGGTCCACGCCCAGGGGCCGACGCAGAATGCGGACACCTCGCTGGACGCGACACGTCTGGCACTGGACAGGATCTCGCGCCAGCTGGATGCGGACAAGCTCGCTGACGGTGAGCTCACCGGCCTGCGCAAGAACCTGTTGACGCTGCAGCAAGGCGCCCAGCAGATCGCCATCGATCAGGCGCCTGAGCTGGCCAGCGCCCAGGCGCGGCTGGCCGAGCTGGGCCCCGTGCCGGCCGAGGGTGGCGAGGCGCCGGACGTTGCCAAGCAGCGTCGCAGCGTCGAGCAATCGGTGTCGGAGCTGGATGCGCGGGTGAAGCTTGCGCGGCTGCTGGCGGTCGAGAGCGAACAGTTGGCCGACAAGGCCGCCGACCTGGCGCGCACCCGTTTCCAGGCCCATCTCTTCGAGCGCACTGACTCGCTGCTGTCGCAAGGCTATTGGCAGGACCTGGGCACCAGCCTGGCGCGGGACGGCAGCCGGTTGAGCGGCGTGCTCACCCAGGTGGCCGCCGCTGCAGCCGCCACGCCTGGCTGGACGATGCTGGCACTGGTGCTGCTGGTGGCGGGCGCGGTTGTCCTGCGGCTCTGGCTGGTGCGCGTGCTGACACGCTTCGAGGTCGAACATGTGCCGCGCGGGCGCGTGCGGCGCTCGTCGTTCGCGCTGGTGTATGCCTTGCTGGCGATGCTGGTGCCCGGTGTGCTGGCTTTTGCCGTGGCCGTGCTGCTGGACGCCGGGCCCGGTGGCAGCGCCGGTTTGCGCGCCTTCTTCGGCAGCCTCGTCGGCGCCAGTTGTTTCTCCGCCTACATCGCGGGCATCAGCCAGGCGGTGCTGTCGCCCAAGCGTGCCTCCTGGCGCATGCTTCCCGTGCCGGACACCGTCGCCCGCGGGCTGCGCGCCTACCCCTTGATGCTTGGCCTGATCACCTTCTTCGGCTGGTTTGCGCAGCAAGTGGCAGGCCTGGCGCAATCGGACCTGGCCACCGTCGTGGCGATCAACACTGGCTACGCGCTGCTGCTCGGCATGCTGATGGCCAGCGCGTTGCGCCGCGGTGGCCGGCTGCACCGGCTGTCGGGCAACGATCCGGCAGGCGAGCAGGGCGGCAACGCACCGTCCAAGCCGCTGTGGCTGACCTTCTGCGCTGGTGCGCTGTGGCTGTTGCTGGTGCTCAGCCTGGCGGGCATGCTGATGGGCTACATCGCGCTGGGTGCCTTCGTGGTGCGCCAGGTCGCCTGGGTGCTGATCCTCGCGCTCAGCGCCTATGTGCTGACAGCCGTGATCGACGACCTGGCCAACGACTGGCTGGTGCCCGAGGCGGAGAAGCAGCAGGCCGAAGCCGATGACTGCGGCGACCCGGCCGATGCGCGCCTGGCGGCAGCCGGTGGCCGCAGGCTGCAGGTGGCGCTGGTGCTGTCGGCCGCGCTGCGGCTGACCATCGTGCTGGTGGCCCTGGTGCTGGTGCTGGCGCCGTTTGGCGAGGGCCCGCGCGAGCTGTTCCAGCGAAGCAATCAATTGTTGATGGGCATCACCATCGGCGAGCTGCAGGTCAAGCCGACGGCGGTGCTGCAGGCGGTGCTGGTCTTCCTGCTGGCGTCCACCGTGCTGCGTGCACTCAAGCGTTGGACCACCGAGCAGTTCCTGCCGGCCACTTCGCTGGACGCCGGCATGCGCACCTCGGTGACCACGCTGCTGGGCTTCATCGGCACGGTGATCGCCATCGCGCTGTCGCTGTCGGCCGTGGGGCTGGCACTGGAGAAGGTGGCCTGGATCGCCAGCGCGCTGTCGGTGGGCATCGGCTTTGGCCTGCAGGCGGTGGTGTCGAACTTCGTCTCCGGCCTGATCCTGCTGGCCGAGCAGCCGGTGAAGGTGGGCGACTGGGTGGCGCTGGGCGGCGTGGAGGGCGACATCCGGCGCATCAGCGTGCGCGCCACCGAGATCGAGATGGGCGACCGCTCCACTGTCATCGTGCCGAACTCGGAGTTCATCACGAAGGTGGTGCGCAATGTGACGCGCCACAGCCCGCTGGGCCTGGTGCAGATCAAGCTGCCGATGCCGCTGTCCAGCACCGATCCGGACAAGGTCACCGAGCTGTTGCTCGCGGCCTTCGTCGAACATCCCGACGTGCTGGAACAGCCGGAGCCCAGCGTCTTCATCGACGCCGTTGCCGACGGCAGCCTGGTCTTCAATGTGAGCGGTTTCGTGAATTCGCCGCGCAACGCCTACAAGGTGCGCAGCGCGCTGCTCTACGTCGTCCTGCGCCAGCTTCGCGAGGCTGGCCAGCCGATCTGGCGCGCGCCGTCCATGGTGCTGAGAGATGCCCCGCCGCCTGCCGCGCCGGACCCAGGCATCCAGACCAGCGTTCGCGGTACCCCGGACACGCCCGCCTGACCGTTCGGCGCGCAGCGCGAGTCAGCGCGGCTGTGGCGTCGGCGTGCCCAGCTGGCGCAGCAGTTCGCGCATGTACTGCGCGCGGTCGCGGGCTTCGGTCAGCTCGCGGTCGATGCGCAGCTTGTCGTTGCCCACCAGCTTGATGTGCCGGTTCTTCTGCACCAGTTCGATGATCTTCATGCCGTCGATCGGCGGGTTGGGCCGGAAGGTGATGTTCATCAGCTTCGGGCTGGCGTCGATCTTCAGCACGCCGTAAGGCTTGGCCAGCAGCCGCAGCCGGTGCGTGTCGAACAGCGTCTGGCCCTGGGTCGGCAGCTTGCCGAAACGGTCGGTCACCTCTTCGAGCAGCCGGTCCAGCTGGTCGGCCTTCTCGGCGCTGGCCAGGCGCTTGTAGAGGTTCAGCCGGGTGTGCACGTCGCCGCAGTAGGCGTCCGGCAGCAGCGCGGGGCTGTGCAGGTTGATCTCGGTGGTGGCGCCGAACACGGCGCTCTGCGGGCTCAGCAGGTCCGGCACTTCGTTGTTCTTCAGCGCCCGTACGGCTTCGCTCAGCATTTCGTTGTAGAGCTGGAAGCCGACCTCCATCATGTTGCCGCTCTGGTTGTCGCCCAGCACCTCGCCGGCACCGCGGATCTCCAGGTCGTGCATGGCCAGGTAGAAGCCCGAGCCCAGCTCTTCCATTTCCTGGATCGCTTCGAGGCGCTGCGCGGCCTGCTTGGTCAGGCCTTCCACGTCCGGCACCAGCAGGTAGGCGTAGGCCTGGTGGTGGCTGCGGCCCACGCGGCCGCGCAGCTGGTGCAGCTGCGCCAGGCCGAACTTGTCGGCCCGGCTGATGACGATGGTGTTGGCCGAAGGCACGTCGATGCCGGTCTCGATGATGGTCGAGCACAGCAGCACGTTGTGGCGCTGGCTGGTGAACTCGCGCATCACGCGCTCCAGGTCGCGCTCGGGCATCTGGCCGTGCGCCACCGCAATGCGCGCCTCGGGAATCAGCTCTTCCAGCGCCTGGCGCCGGTTCTCGATGGTCTCCACCTCGTTGTGCAGGAAATAGACCTGGCCGCCGCGCTTGAGTTCGCGCAGCACGGCCTCGCGGATGGTGCTCTTGCCCTCGTTGCGCACAAAGGTCTTGATGGCCAGGCGGCGCTGCGGCGCGGTGGCGATCACGCTCAGGTCGCGCAGGCCTTCGAGTGCCATGCCCAGCGTGCGGGGGATGGGCGTGGCCGTCAGCGTCAGCACGTCCACCTCGGCGCGCATGGCCTTGATGGCTTCCTTGTGGCGCACGCCGAAACGGTGTTCCTCGTCGATCACCAGCAGGCCCAGGCGCTTGAACTTCACGTCCTTGCTGAACAGCTTGTGCGTGCCGACGACGATGTCGATGGTCCCGTTCTCTATCCCCTCCAGCGCCGCCTTGATCTCCTTGGCGGTGCGGAAACGGCTCAGCTCCGCGACCTTCACCGGCCACTTGCCGAAGCGGTCGACGATGGTCTGGTAGTGCTGCTCGGCCAGCAACGTGGTGGGCGCCAGCAGGGCCACCTGCTTGCCGCCGATGACTGAGACAAAGGCCGCGCGCAGAGCGACTTCGGTCTTGCCGAAGCCCACGTCGCCGCAGACCAGCCGGTCCATCGGCTTGGGGCTGACCATGTCCTGGATCACCGCATGGATGGCCGCACGCTGGTCGGCAGTCTCCTCGAAGCCGAAGCTGGCGGCGAAGGCCTCGTAGTCGTGCGGTGAGAAGCGGTGCGCCATGCCTTCGCGCGCGGCACGCAGCGCATAGAGGTTCAGCAATTCGGCGGCCGTGTCGCGCACCTGCTCGGCCGCCTTGCGCTTGGCCTTGTCCCATTGCGCCGAGCCCAGCTTGTGCAGCGGCGCTTCTTCGGCGGACACGCCGGTGTAGCGGCTGATCAGGTGCAGCTGGGCGACCGGCACGTAGAGCGTGGCCTTGTCGGCATATTCCAGGTGCAGGAACTCGCTCGGGCCCTCGCCCAGGTCGATGTGGATCAGCCCCAGGTAGCGGCCGATGCCATGCGCCGAATGCACCACCGGGTCGCCGATCTTTAGCTCCGAGAGATCCTTGATCAGCGCTTCGACGTTGCTGGTCTGCTCCTGCTTGCGGCGGCGGCGCGTGGTGGGCGCGCTGGCGAACAGCTCGGTCTCGGTGAGGAACTGGATGGCCTTGCCATCGCCTGGTTCATGCCAGAAGAAACCAGCGGCCAATGGCGCCGCGGTGATGGCCACCTTCTCGCTGCCGGCCTCGAATTCGGCCAGCGAGGCCACGGCCGGCACGTCGATGCGTTGGTCGCGCAGCAGCTCCAGCAAGCTCTCGCGCCGGCCGTCGCTCTCTGCCACCAGCAGCACGCGGTGCGGCGTGCTGGCAATGTGTTTT
>NZ_VIDT01001179.1 GCF_006519715.1 Ideonella azotifigens | reverse complement strand
GCGGTAGGTTGTCGGCGCCGTGAACAGCACGCTGGCGCGGTGCTCGGTGATGGCGTCCAGCAGCGCGGGCGGCGTCGGTTTTTCGAGCAGCACGGTGCTGGCCCCCACCGACAGCGGGAACAGCAGCAGCCCACCCAGGCCGAAGGTGAAGCCCAGCGGCGGGCTGCCGATGAAGGTGTCCGAGGCTTCCGCGCGCAGCACGTGTTTCGGCCAGCAGGCGCAGATGGCCATCACGTCCTGGTGGAAGTGCATGGTCGCCTTGGGCACGCCGGTCGTGCCGGAAGTGAAGGCCAGCAGGCAGGTGTCGTCCGCCGCGGTGTCCACGGCCGTGAAGGGCTTGCCGAGGTGGCGGGCCATCGCGGCTTCCAGGCCTTCGGGCGAAGCATCGTTGAAAAGCCGAACCTGCGCCAGCGTCGTGCAGTCCGGTCGCGCCAGCTGCAGTTCCTCGGCCAGCGCCAGGTCGCACAGCGCGTGCGTGGCCTGCGCCTTCGAGACGACCTGTTTCAGCTCCTTGGCGCGCAGCAACGGCATGGTCGCCACCGCAATCGCGCCGGTCTTCATCACGCCGAACCAGCAGGCCGCGAGCATGGGGTTGTTCGGCGCGCGCAGCAGCACGCGCTGGCCGGGGACCAAGCCCATGTCTTCGACCAGCACATGCGCTATCGCGTCGGCACGCGCCTGCAGTTCGGCGTAAGTCCAGCGCAGGCCGGGGGCGAGGATGCAGGGCCGCTCGCCCCAGCCGCGCGCGATGGCGCCGTCCAACAGTGCGGCCGCGCAATTGAGCTGCGGCGGGAACTGCAGTTCAGGCAGCGTGAACAGGTACTCGGGCTGCAGTTCGCGCGGCGGCAGGTGGTCGCGCGCAAAGGTGTCGAGGTGGGCGGATCGGCCTTGGGTCATGGTGCGTTCCTCGTGAGAACTACTTCAACAGCTCTCTGGCGATGATGAGCTGCTGCACTTCGCTGGCGCCTTCGTAGATGCGCAGCGCGCGGATGTCGCGGTACAGGCGCTCGACGACCGCGCCCGAGCGCACGCCCGCGCCGCCCCA
>NZ_VIDT01001178.1 GCF_006519715.1 Ideonella azotifigens | reverse complement strand
TGACCGAGCTGGGCCTGGGCTACCTGTCGCCGGACCGCAGCACGCCCACGCTGTCTTCCGGCGAGCTGCAGCGCTTGCGGCTGGCCACGCAGATCCGCTCCAACCTGTTCGGCGTGGTCTATGTGCTGGACGAGCCGACCGCCGGCCTGCACCCTGCGGACGGCGAAGCGCTGCTGACCGCGCTGCGGCAGCTGAAGGCGGCCGGCAATTCGCTGTTTGTCGTCGAGCATGACGTGGGGCTGATGCGGCAGGCGGACTGGCTGGTGGACGTGGGGCCGGATGCCGGAGAGCTGGGCGGCCAGGTGCTGTACAGCGGACCTCCGGCCGGGCTGGAAACCGTCACGTCTTCGCGAACCGCGCCCTACCTCTTCGGCCACCGCGCGGCGCCCACCCGGGCCGGGCGCAGGCCCAGCGGCTGGCTGAAGCTGGCCGGCGTTGGCCGCAACAACCTTCAGGCGGTGGAAGTGGCCTTTCCGCTGGGCGCGATGACCGCCGTCACCGGCATCTCGGGCTCAGGCAAGTCCAGCCTGGTCAGCCAGGCGCTGGTGGAACTGGTGAGCCGCCACCTGGGCCAGGAAGAGGCACCTGTATCCGAAGATTCGGCCGAGCTGCTGGACGAACCGCCGCTGGCCGTCACCACTGGCTGCATCGCCGAAGGTGCCGAGAAAATCCGCCGGCTGGTGCAGGTGGACCAGAAGCCCATCGGCCGCACGCCGCGCTCCAACCTGGCCACCTACACCGGCCTGTTCGACCAGGTGCGCAAGCTGTTCGCGGCGACACCTGCAGCGAAGAAGCGCCAGTTCGATGCCGGCCGCTTCTCGTTCAATGTCGCCAAGGGCCGCTGCGAGACCTGCGAGGGCGAAGGCTTCGTCAGCGTGGAGCTGCTGTTCCTGCCCAGCGTCTACGCGCCCTGCCCGACCTGCCACGGCGCACGCTACAACGAGGCCACGCTGCAGGTGCGCTACCGCGAGCGCCACATTGCCGAGGTGCTGGGCATGACGGTGGACCAGGCGCTGGCCTTCTTCGCGGACCAGCCAGCGCTCGCGC
>NZ_VIDT01001177.1 GCF_006519715.1 Ideonella azotifigens | reverse complement strand
CTGCCCGGCGCCACCTGGCCGGCGCTGGCCGCGCTGAACCTGCTGACCTTCCTGGTCTACGCCTGGGACAAGCAGGCCGCGCGCAAGGGCCGCTGGCGCATCCCGGAGAAGCTGCTGCACACGCTGGCCTTGCTGGGCGGCTGGCCTGCCGGCTGGGCGGCCCGCCTGCTGCTGCACCACAAGACGCTGAAGCCCGGTTTCCGCGAGGCCTACTGGGGCACGGTGCTGCTGCATTGCGGCACGGTCGCCGTGATGGTCTTGCACGGCTGAAGCGCCGCTGCGACCATCGGCCTGCCCCGGCGTTCGGTGGCGAAGGAGTGTTGCGATGCAGCTCGGTGCGTTTTCGATCAGCCTGGCCGTCAAGGACCTGGTGGCCTCGCGGGCCTTTTACGAAGCCCTGGGCTTTCGCGAGTTCGGCGGCAACGCCGGCCAGGGCTGGCTGATCCTGAAGAACGGCGAGCACCTCGTCGGCCTGTTCCAGGGCATGTTCGAGAAGAACATGCTGACTTTCAACCCCGGCTGGGACCAGCACGCCAAGCCGCTGGCCGAGTTCACCGATGTGCGCGAACTGCAGCGCCAGCTGAAGGCCCAAGGCATCACGCTGGCCACCGAGGCCGACGAAACCACCGTCGGCCCGGCCAGCTTTGTCGCCATCGACCCGGACGGCAATCCGGTGCTGGTGGACCAGCACCGATGAAACTGCGCCGCCTGATCCTCAGCCTGGCGACCAGCGTGGTGCTGGTGACATTGACCTGCCTGGGCGCCGGCGAGGCCTTGAGCCGTCCCGCTTCGCGACTGATCGGCGAGGCACCACCGGACCTGCAGGCGCGGCTGTGACCTTGCCGCTGGCCGGTGGCGGGCAGGTGGTGGGCTGGGCGGTGCAGGGGCAGACCGGACACGGCACGGTGCTGCTGCTGCACGGCGTGCGTTCGGACCGGCGGCAGATGATGGAGCGGGCGCGGCTGTTGCGCCGCGAAGGCTATTCGACGCTGCTGATCGACCTGCCGGCGCATGGCGAGAGCAGCGGTGAGCGCATCTCGTTTGGCCT
>NZ_VIDT01001176.1 GCF_006519715.1 Ideonella azotifigens | reverse complement strand
GCCACGCCGCGGCGACACAACGCGCCGCCAGCACCCACAGCATCGTGCCCCAGGCACCGCGGTACAGCACCCGCGCGGCCCAGTCGCGGGTCATGCGCAGGCACAAGCCCGCCAGGGCCAAGGTCATCATCAGCGGGCAGGCAATCAGGCAGACCGCCAGCAGCGCAAAGAACATGTCGAAGAACACGCCTGGCATGACTCACTCCGCAGCGGCACGAGGCACGGCTTGGGTCGGCGCCGTCGCCAGGGCCTCGTCGAACATCCGGTACCAGTCGACGCCACGGGTCAGCCACATCACCGCCGCCACTGCGGCAAACAGGCCCACCGAGCCGATGACCAGCGCGGTCTGCTCGCGCTGCAGCAGCACGTACATCAGCCCGTAGAGCAGCGCCATCGCACCGCCGAAGGTGATGCCATCGCGGCGGCGGCCCAGCATGTGCGCGGTGTACACGCCCAGCAGCGAGACGCAGGCCGCGCTCGCAATGCCGTAGGCAATGCCAAACGCCAGGTGCTCGGACAGGCTGAGCAACAGCAGGAAGAACAGCGTCAGCGCCAGGCCGACCAGCGCGTACTGGATCGGGTGCACGCGCCGCACCCGGCCGCGGCCCAGCACCTCGACCAGCGCCACCGCGATGAAGGTCAGGCCGACGAACAGCAGGCCGTATTTGGTCGCCCGGTCGCTCAGCACGTATGGGTTGACCGGGTCGATGAACGAGACGGCCAGCGTGTCCAGGCATTCGGGCGCGGCGGCGGCAACCGCGGCGGGATAGGCCGTTTCATCGCCCGGCTCGGCCAAAGCCGTGGCGGGTTCACACAGTTTCGCGCCGGACAGCACCTGCCGCGGCGCCGCCGAGGCCAGTGCCGAGACCTGCCAGGTCGCATCGAAACCCTGGTCGGTGATGTCGCGCGCGGTCGGCAGGAAGCGCCCGCCAAACGACGGGTGCGGCCAGTCGGACTTCGTGACCCATCGCGTGGCCTCCCCGACCGGTACCAGCGCCAGGCGCGCGATGCCGACCAGTTCCAGCTCGACGTGTGCGGCCAGCGCGGCGCTGT
>NZ_VIDT01001175.1 GCF_006519715.1 Ideonella azotifigens | reverse complement strand
AGGCGCTGATCGCACGCGCCCAGGCCGAGCTGCAGGCGCCGCCGCTCAGCCCGGCCGCCGCCCAGCGCCTGATCGGCTATGCCGACGGCGACGCCCGCCGCTTGCTGAACGCCTACGAAAACCTGGTCCAGCAGGCGGGGTCCGTGCCAGAGCTGGACGAGTCAATCCTGGAACGCTCGCTGGGCGAGCAGCTGCGCCGCTACGACAAAAGCGGCGACCAGTTCTACGACACGATTTCCGCGCTGCACAAGTCCGTGCGCGGCTCCGACCCGGATGCCGCGATGTACTGGCTGGCGCGCATGCTGGACGGCGGCGTGGACCCGAAATACGCCATCCGCCGCATGGTGCGCATGGCCAGCGAAGACATTGGCAATGCCGACCCGCGGGCCTTGCGCATCACGCTGGACGCCGCCGAAACCTACGAGCGCCTGGGCACGCCCGAAGGCGAGCTGGCGCTGGCGCAGGCAGTCGTCTACCTGGCAGTGGCGCCCAAGTCCAACGCGGTCTACACCGCGTGGAAGGCCGTGCAGGCCTTCGTCAAGCAGGACGGCACGCGACCGGTGCCGCCTCACCTGCGCAACGCGCCCACCCAGCTGATGAAAAGCCTGGGCCATGGCCGCGACTACCGCTATGCGCACGACGAGCCGGGTGCCTTTGCTGCAGGCGTGTCGTACTGGCCCGACGGGCTGGACGCGCCGGTCTTCTACGAACCGGTGCCGCGTGGGCTGGAACTGCGCATTGGCGACAAGCTGGCCGAGCTGCGCCGGCTCAACGAAGAGGCGCGCCAGGCAGAGGCCGGCGAGCCTCCCACGGAAACCGGCGCCTGAGCTTCGGCCGGCGCGGTTTCCAGCGCGCTTTTCAGCGAGTTGGCGAGGGGGAAGTCCCCGCTCGTCGGCCGAATGCCGCTCCCTACAATTGCGCGCCAAACCGGTGCATCGGCCTGCATTTCAGGCCCGAGCGCCGGTTCGCTGTTGCACGCTGGATGGCGGGATTCTTGCAACTTGTTGTCCGCCCGGCCGGCTGTTCGGCAGCACACAGAGAAAAACTGGAGCCC
>NZ_VIDT01001174.1 GCF_006519715.1 Ideonella azotifigens | reverse complement strand
CCAGCGCGCCGGCCTGCACCGGCAGCGCAAAGCGGTAGCCGCAACCAGCGATGGTGGCGATGGCGCGTGGCCCCAGCGCCTTGCGCAGCTGCGCCACATGCACGGCAATGTTGTTGTCCTCGACGATCAGGCCGGCCCAGACGCGCTGCATCAGCTCGTCCTTCGAGACCAGCTGGCCGGCGCGTTCGACCAGTGCCACCAGCACGCCAAAGGCGCGCGCCGTGAGCGCCACCGGCTCGCCCTGGCGCAGCAACTGGCGCTCGGCCGGCCACAGCTCGAAGTCGTCGAAGCGCAGGCAGGTGGGTGGGGCTGAAACTTCGGGGTCTGACCTTGAATTCATCGCGATTTCATCGGCGCTTCAGGACCGGGCGCGGCCGGCGCCGCAGCATGGAGGCCTTGTTCAACAGGAGGCCAACATGCCCAAGTTCGTGATCGAAAGAGACATCCCCGGTGCCGGCCAGCTTACACCGCAGGACCTCAAAGCCATCTCCCAAAAGTCATGCGGCGTGCTGAACAGCATGGGCCCCGGCATCCAGTGGATCCACAGCTACGTGACCGATGACCGCGTCTACTGCATCTACCAGGCGCCCGACGCGGCCACGGTCCGCCAGCACGCCGAACTCGGCGGCTTCCCGGCCAACAAGGTTTCGGAAGTGCGCACGGTGATCGACCCGGCCACGGCCGAGTGAGTCCCTCACGCCTCCACGGGTGAGGGCACGTCTTCGCGCAGCGCATCCACGTCGCGCTGCGGCGACCGGCCATAGAGACGGCTGTATTCGCGGCTGAACTGCGACGGGCTCTGGTAGCCCACGCGGTGGCCGGCGTTGGCGGCGGTGACCTGCTCCAGCAGCATCAGCCGGCGCGCCTCGTGCAGCCGCAGCTGTTTCTGGTACTGCAGCGGCGACAGGTTGGTCACCGCCTTGAACTGGTGGTGCAGCGAAGACACGCTCATGCCCACGCGGGCGGCCAGCGCTTCCACGCTCAGCGTTTCGGCGTGGTGCTCGCGCAGCCAGGCGGCCGCGCGGGCCACCTTGTTGCCGGGGGTTTCGGCCAGTGCC
>NZ_VIDT01001173.1 GCF_006519715.1 Ideonella azotifigens | reverse complement strand
CTCGCCCAGCGCCGGCACGCTGACCAGCGCGCTCAGCGGCCGGCCCAACGTGACCGCTGCGGTGAGCGGCGGCAGCGTGCTCGGCCTGGGTTCGCTGGGGGCCAACTACTCGGCCAGCGCCACCGGCAACCGCAGCTACAGCGCCAGCTCGACCTACAACTTCTCGCTGGCCAGCAACAGCAACCTGACGCTGGGCCTCTTGGGCATGACGGCCTACAACGGCGGCTTCACCAGCATGAACTTCAGCGTCGTCAGCGGCGCCACCACGCTGATCAGCACCAGCTTCACGACGCTGGCCTCGGCGCAGACCTACTTCACTGACCACCCACTCTCGCTGGGCACCTTCGTCGCGGGCGCCAACAACCTGGTGATCAGCTTCAGCCTGACGGCAGCCGCCGCCAAGGGCGCGGACATCGGCTACGTGCTGTCGTCCAAGCCCACCGGGGCCTTGGCCACCGGTGCTGGTGTGCCAGCCGGTGGCGTGGCCGTGGCGACGACCAGCCGGGGCATGGTCACCGAAAGTGCACGCAGGGCGCCGACCCTGATCACCCGCGTCGACCGCCTCCCGGCCGCGCCGGGTGGCCTGGGTTTCAAGACGGGCCTGATGACACTGCGGCCCATGTTGGGCGGCGCGGCGCTGGCCGGTCAGCCGACCCTGCAGGCCGAAGAGCGGCGTGCCCATGTTCTGCCGGTCTCGGGCGCTGGCCTGCGCGGGATCGACAGGCGCTGATGTGTTCAGTGTTTACCCTGGTCCAGAGCGAAGGTCATCGCGGTGATTTTGCTGTGCCGGCATGATGCAAGGCCGGCATTGCTGTTTTCCAGGTGGCGTGATGCCGGCCCCGGGTGAACAAGGCCTTTCCGGCCTCGCCGCAGTCAGGTGCCCCTGGCTTGCGTGCCGCCGACAAGGACTGCCCATGACTTCCTCTGTCCACCGGGTTGCCGCGCGCATGGCGTGGCGCGCCTCTCGAATCTCCCGCCTTTCCCTGGTGCCTTGGCTGCTCGGCGCCGCGGCGCTTGGACCTGCCGGTGCAGCCACCGTGACCAGCGTTGGCTGCACCGGCGCCAC
>NZ_VIDT01001172.1 GCF_006519715.1 Ideonella azotifigens | reverse complement strand
TGGATCTCGCCGCAGGAGCTGCCCAGCGGCTCCGGGAAATCGCGCTGGCCGCTCGCCACGTCGTGCGCCGCCAGCCCGCCGTCGGGCCCGACCACCTGCAGCTCTTCCTCGACCCCCAGCGTGATCGCCCCGGCCGGCATGACCCGCCCGGGCTCGTGGTCAAGCGCCATGCGCCACCACCCAGTTGTGAAACATTCAACGACTTCCGGTTTTCGTGAAAGGCCGGCTCGGCCGCCGCGAATTGTGCTGCAGTGCCGCTGGCCCGCGATAAAGGAAGCCACGCATCCCGCGCATGGCAGCAGCGCACTCAAGCCCCGCCTGCGGCAGCCGATAGCGTCACAGTGCCAGCGGCCAACCAGGTCACCGCGGTGCGTTGCAATGCCCATGAAATCCCTGCTGTCGTCCCGAGTCCTTCGTGCGCTGATCTGGTCCGTCGCCTTTGTCGCCGCGATCGGCGGCGCAGCCATGCTGATGAGCCGCACCGCTGGGCGCCTGCTGGTCGACGAAGCCGAACACGCCGCGCTGCAATATGCCGGCTTCATCGCCGGGGCCGTGCCCAAGCTGAGCCTGCTGTTCGACCAAGGCAGCCTGGAACCCGAAACCCTCACCGAGCTGCGCCGGCTGCATCACATGGGCGACGTGTTCCGCTTCCAGCTGTTCGACCGCGATGGCCGGGCGCTGCTGAGCTCGGAAGACCTCGCGGCGCAGGAACCCCGCGTGGGCCAGGGCGGCCAGGCGCTGGGCCAGGAACATCCGAACACGCATGTCAGCGCCATCGTGCTGGGCGGGCGCAATTTCATCGAGCTGCACGGTGCCGATGACGAAGATGACGACGATGCGCCAGGGGCAGGCGAAACCGCCCACCCACCGGTCTACAGCGAAGCCTATGTGCCGGTGATGGCAGGCGACCGGGTGCTGGGCGTGGTCGAGGTCTATGTGGACCAGACCGGGCATGCGGCCCGCATCCGCGCCGCGTTTGCCAAGGTCTCGGCCATCGTCGTGGCGCTGCTGCTGGCCATAGGCGGCGCGATGGGCGCGCAGGCCTGGCAGCGCCTGGCCGAACGCCG
>NZ_VIDT01001171.1 GCF_006519715.1 Ideonella azotifigens | reverse complement strand
TGCGCGCGCAGGTCGCCGAAGAAGCGTTGCGACCAGCCCAGCTCCAGCCCGCGGCGGCGCGTGGCGCCAGCGTTCTGGTAGGTCGCGCGGCCGCCCTGGTTGGTCTGCGTGACGATTTCGTTGGACGTGCCGGTGCGGAACAGCGCGGCGGTGAACTCGCCAAGTCCATCCACGCGCGCCTTCACACCTGCTTCCACGCTGCTGCTGCGCGCCGCGCCCAGGCCGAAGTTCAACCCGGTCTGGCCGCCGCTGCGGTAGGCCAGTTCGTTCAGCGTGGGCGTTTCGAAGCCGCGGCCGGCGGTGGCGTAGAAATGCAGCTGCTCGCTGGCAGCGAACATCAGGCCCAGCACCGGTAGCGTGGCCGTGTAGTTGGCGCCGCCACTGTCGTCCGGGTTGGTGCCGACGATGTAGTCGTCCCTGGATTCGAAGCGCACCCGGCTGTGGCGCAGGCCGGCGTTCAGCGTCCAGCTCGGCGCAAAGCGCCAACTGGCCTGCAGGTATTCGTCGAGGTTGTTCACGTCGTTGTGCTCGTCGCGCCGCAGCGCACCGCGCACGCCGGTCACCGTGTCGTCCCCACTGCCGGTGAAGTTCTGGTAGCCCTGGCGGTGCTCGGCCAGCGTGTCGTAGGCCAGACCGGCCACCAGGCTCAGCGGCCCGCCCAGCGCCTCGGTCTGGTGGGTCCAGCGCAGGTCGCCGCCGCGGTAGTCGCGGCTGAGTTCGATCACGCCGCCCGGGTGCAAGGGATTGGCCTGCGTGGTGACGGGAATGGACTGGAACTGCTCGGTGCCGCGGTGGCCCAGGTAGGCCATCAGTTGCAGCGTGTTGGCCGGGTCGATGCGCTGTTCGTAAGTCACACCGCCTTGCGTCTGGTTCATGCGCTTGCGCGTGTCGAAGCTGAGCGCCACCGGGTCCACACCACGCGGGTCGGCCTCGTACTGCGCCCGGGTCAGCCCCAGCGGGTCCTGCGCCCGCGGCAGCGCCACGCTGTTGAGCACCAGCGTCAGCTTGCGGTCCTGGTCCGGCTTCCAGCTCAGCTTGGCATTGCCCAGCAGCCGCTCGGTGGCGCTGTGCT
>NZ_VIDT01001170.1 GCF_006519715.1 Ideonella azotifigens | reverse complement strand
CAGCGCCCAGCGCAAGGCGTGGTCGCCCAGTTCGTGCAGGCCGAGGAATCCCAGCGACAGCAGCACCAGCGGCGCCGCGGTGCCATCGTTCAGCGCACCCTCGACCGTCAGCGACATGCGCAGCGCGTCGCGGTCGCTGGCGTCATGCACCTGCACGTCCGAGGCCAGCACCGGGTCGGTCGGCGCCAGGATGGCCGCCAGCAGCAAGGCCATCGGCAAACTCAGCGGCAACAGCAGCCAGGCCAGCGCGCCGCCCAGCAGCCAGGTCCAGACCACGCCGGAAGTGGCCAGCAGCACGGGGGCGCGCCAGGCCTGCCAGTTCGCCGGAATGCGGATCTTCAGTCCGATGGCAAACAAGGACAGCAGCACCGCCAGCTCGCTCAGCACCCGCACCAGCCCGGCATGTTTGTGCGCCAGGTCCAGCCCGGGCAGCGGCGGCACCGCCACGGTCGCCATCACCCAGCCGACGATGAGATAGATCAGTGCCGGCGACAGCGGCAGCCGCCTCACCCACGGCTCGGCCAAGGCCATGGCCACCAGCACGGCCCCGACCAGCAAGAAGCTCGCGCACAACAGCGACATGTCCATGCAGCGCAGGACAGGCAAGCCCCATGCCGCGCATCGCGGCGGGCGCGAGGCCGGCATCGGACGGGATCTGTGCGCCGCCGTCAGCCGCCTCCGACAGCGCCGGGATTGCTTGCCGCAAAGCCGCCGGCCGGCGTGTGTAGTTTTGACAGGCCAGCATCGCCCAGCGCCGCCAGGTACGACCTGGTGGCGAAAGTTGCGACAAGATAGGCGGCAGTTCGCCGGAAAAGACAACAGCTCCGCGCCCACCCGGCCAGGCATGGACATTGCGCAGGCGCTTGTCATGAACACCCTGACGCTGCGCGGCGAACTTCGCCAGAAACAGACCTTGTCGCCCCGTTTGCAGCAAGCCGTGCGCCTGCTGCAGCTGTCGTCACTGGACTTCAATCACGAGGTCTCCGAACTGCTGGACCGCAACCCCTTCCTCGACACCGATGAAGCAGGGGATGCGGCGGCGGCAGACCGGTCGGACGGCGTGGCCGCCACCGTG
>NZ_VIDT01000117.1 GCF_006519715.1 Ideonella azotifigens | reverse complement strand
GTGGTGGCGCGCCACGGCGGCACGGTCTACACGCGCGTGCTGGCGCGGCTGCTGGAGCTGGCGCAGGTCGTGCCGATGATGGAACGCTGGCTGCAGCAACTGGTGGTGAACGACGCCTATTGCGTGAACACGGCGCTGCCCGAAGAAGGCCTGGGCGTGGGCCTGAGCGAAGCCGCGCGCGGCAGCCTGGGACACTGGGTGCAGACCCGGCGCGGGCGCATCGTGAACTACCAGATCGTGGCGCCGACGACCTGGAACTTCTCGCCGCGTGACGCCGCCGGCACACCCGGCGCGCTGGAACAGGCGCTCGTCGGCGCGCCCGTGCTCGACGGCGAAACCACGCCGATCGCGGTACAGCACATCGTGCGTTCGTTCGACCCGTGCATGGTGTGCACGGTGCATTGAGCGGGGTTGAAGCATGGCCGGCACAGACCCCGAAAACGAACCTGCGAGACGCAGCCTGGGCCTCGCAGGGCTGGTGCCGCATGGCGCAATGGAAGGCGTGGACGAATCGACCTGGCTGGACGTGATCCACAAGATGGACGAGGTCTACTCGCAGCTCGTGCACGACGAGATCCAGCTCGAACAGAAGAACAACGAGCTCGAGCAGTCGCAGCAGTTCATCTTCAGTGTGCTCTCGGCGATGTCGGACGTGCTGCTGGTCTGCGACGAACACGGCCGCATCGAAGAGACCAACGCAGCGCTGTGCGAGCTCGTGGGGCGCAGCGACGCAGAACTGCGCGGCACCTCGTTCTACGACCTGCTCGCGGACGAGCCCAGCGCCGAGCGCGCGCGCGCGGTCCTGTCGCGCAGCAAGCCCGCACGCGGCGGGGAGGCGACCGAGTTGAACCTGACCGGGCCGCATCACCAAAGCGTGTCGGTCGATGCCAACTGCACGCCGCGCGTCGGCGTCAATGGACGGCGTGTGGGCACGGTGTTCGTGGGCCGCCCGACTGCCGAGATCAAACGCGCCTACCACGAGCTGCGGGCAGCGCACGAGTCACTCAAGCTCGCTCAGCAGCAGCTCTTGCATTCCGAAAAAATGGCCTCGCTCGGGCGGCTTGTGGCCGGCGTCGCTCACGAACTGAACAACCCGATCAGCTTCGTGCTCGGCAATGTGCATGCCTTAGCCCGCTACAGCGAGCGGCTGCGCCAATACCTCGCCGCCGTGCATGCCGGGCAGGACGCTGAGGCGCTCCAGGCCCTGCGCACGACCTTGCGCATCGAGCACGTGCTCGGCGATCTGCCGTCGCTGATCGAAGGGACCCTCGAAGGCGCACAGCGCACCGCCGACATTGTGGGCGGGCTCAAGCGCTTCTCGGCAATGGACCCGGAGGCGCGCACGCCTGTGGATCTCAACGAGGTCATCGAGCGGGCCATTCACTGGGTGCGCAAAGGCACGGGCGCGGGCTTCGAGATGCACTGGCAGAGCGGACCGCCCTGTGTGGTCAACGGCAGCGCCGGTCAGCTGCAGCAGGTGCTGATGAACCTTTTACAGAATGGCACCGACGCAGCCTCGGGTGCCCACGGCAAGCAAGCCAAACTCCGGCTCACGGTCGAGCGCGACCACACCCGGGTGCGCGTGCGCCTGCGCGACAACGGGCCAGGCATCCTGCCCGAACACCTGTCGCGTCTGTTCGACCCGTTCTTCACGACCAAGCCCGTTGGGAAAGGAACGGGCCTGGGCTTGTCGATCAGCTATGGCATCGTCGAACAGCACGGCGGTCGCCTGACGGCCAGCAATCATCCAGAGGGTGGGGCAGAGTTTCTCTTGGAGCTGCCCCTGGCGCCTGGATAGCATGGCCTCAGCCCTTGAGGGCTGCCGTGTGTGACGGCGCGCATCGTCTCAGCCGTCGGTCGGCCTGTGTTCACGCCTTTGTTTCTCGCACTTGGCGCGCAATATTTCTGCTGCGGCCCGCATTCAGGTCCTGGTCAGCGGCGGCAAATCGTCTTCGAGGGCGCAGACAGTACCCAAATGGCCGAAAATGGTGAATTTGGTAGAGAGCAAAGCCGGACGACGATGGAAACCCCTGGCAATCTTTTCGTGGTGGCCGCCCCCAGCGGCGCCGGCAAGTCCAGCTTGGTCAAGGCGCTGCTGGAACTGGACTCGCACCTGAAGGTGTCCATCTCTCACACCACGCGGGCGCCGCGCGGGCAGGAGCAGCATGGGCGCGAGTACTGGTTCGTCAGCCTGGATGAATTCCAGGGCATGGTCGAGCGGGACGAGTTCTTCGAATGGGCCGAGGTGCACGGCAACCGCTATGGCACCTCGCGCATCGGCATCGAGTCGCGCCTGATGTCCGGCGAAGACGTGGTGCTGGAGATCGACTGGCAAGGCGCGCTGCAGATCAAGCAGCTGTTCCCGTACGCGGTGCTGATCTTCATCCTGCCGCCCAGCTGGGAAGAGCTGGCGCAGCGGCTGGCTCGCCGCGGCGAGGACCCGCCGGAGGTGATCGCCCAGCGCATGGTGAACGCCCGCCATGAGGTGGCCCAGGCCCGGCATTTCAACTACGTTATAATCAACGGCTTATTCGAGACCGCGCTTTTCGATTTGAAAACCGTGGTGCACTCGCAGCGCCTGAAGTATGCGGCACAGCGCCGCGCCAAGTCCGCCGTGTTCACTGCACTGGATTTGGGCTGACGCTTCAGGCCCCGCAGGGCTCACTGCCTGCTTTTCCTGACCTGGATACCCCATGGCCCGCATCACCGTTGAAGACTGCCTCGTCAAGATTCCCAACCGCTTCCAGCTGGTGTTGGCCGCGACCTACCGGGCACGCATGCTGAGCCAGGGCCACACGCCCAAGGTCGAGTCGAAGAACAAGCCTGGCGTGACCGCGCTGCGCGAAATCGCCGCTGGCGAAGTCGGCATCGAGATGCTGCGCAAGGTTCCGACCTGAGCTTCCGGCTCACTGCATGCCAGCTGCAACGCCGGCCTGCCATCCCAAACGGGCGCCACTTGGTGCCCGTTTTGCTTTCCGGCGGCAACAAAGCCCGCAAAGCCCTGCGGTCGGGTACGGCCCCTCGCAGATCGCCGCGGCCGGCCCGGGTTATGGGCTAAATTCCAGGCATGGGTATTCGTTCCTTCGCCGCCGACCTCCTGCCTTCCGCACTGCAGGGTCGGCCGCGGCTGCCCACCGTGACCACCGGACAGACCCCGGTGGAGGTCAACACATTTGCCGACCTGGCCGACAAACTGGGCTACCTGGGCAAGTCCGACCTGAAAAAGGTGCGCGACGCCTACAAGTTCGCCGACCAGGCCCACCTGGGCCAGTTCCGCGCCAGCGGCCAGCCCTACATCACGCACCCGATCGCGGTGGCCAGCCTGGTAGCCGACTGGAAACTGGACGCGCAGGCCATCATGGCCGCGCTGATGCACGACGCGATGGAAGATTGCGGCATCACCAAGGTCGAGCTGATCGAGCGCTTTGGCGCGCCGACGGCCGAGCTGGTGGATGGCCTCACCAAGCTGGACAAGCTGCAGTTCTCGACCCGCGCGGAAAGCGACGCCGAGTCCTTCCGCAAGATGCTGCTGGCGATGTCGCGCGATGTGCGCGTCATCCTGATCAAGCTGGCCGACCGGCTGCACAACATGCGCACCATGGCGGCGATGGCCGTCAACAAGCGCGCCCGCATCGCCCGCGAGACGCTAGACATCTACGCGCCCATCGCCCACCGCCTGGGACTGAACCAGACCTACCGCGAGCTGCAGGAGCTGTCGTTCGCCTACATCAACCCCTGGCGCCACGCGGCACTGGAAAAGGCCGTGCTGCGCGCGCGTGGCTACCGGCGCGACATCGTGACCCGCGTGCAGGACGACGTGGGCAAGGCCTTTGTGCACAACAAGATGAAGGCCGAGGTCAGCGGGCGCGAGAAGACGGTCTATTCGATCTACCGCAAGATGCGCGAGAAGCACGCCGGCTTTGCGCAGGTCAGCGACATCTTCGGCTTTCGCATCGTCGTGCCCACGCTGCCGGAGTGTTACCTCGCGCTGGGCGTGCTGCACCAGCTTTACAAGCCGGTGCCGGGCCGCTTCAAGGACTACATCGCGATTCCCAAGCCCAACGGCTACAAGTCGCTGCACACCACGCTGGTGAGCCCGCTTGGCACGGCGGTGGAGTTCCAGATCCGCACCGAGGAAATGCACGCGGTGGCCGAGGCCGGCATCGCCGCGCACTGGCTCTACAAGGTCGGCCGGGACGCCAACCCCGGCGACGTGGCGCAGCGCCTGGGCGCGCTGTGGCTGAAGTCCCTGCTGGACATCCAGGACGAGACGCGCGACGCGGCCGAGTTCCTGGAGCACGTGAAGATCGACCTGGTGCCGGACGCCGTCTACGTCTTCACGCCCAAGAGCAAGATCCTGGCGCTGCCACGCGGCGCCACGCCGGTGGACTTCGCCTACGCGATCCACTCTGACGTGGGCGACCATTGCGTGGCCGCGAAGATCAATGGCGAAGCCTCCACGCTGCGCGCCGAGCTGCGCTCGGGCGACGTGGTGGAAGTGCTGACCGCCCCCGGCGCGCGGCCCAACCCGGCCTGGCTGAACTTCGTGCGCACCGGCCGCGCGCGCTCGAAGATCCGCCATTACCTGAAGAACATGGAGCTGGAGGAATCGCAGGCGCTGGGGCACAAGATGCTGTCGCAGGCGCTGCGGGCCGAGGGCCTGACGATGCCGGCGCGCGAGCCGGCCGCAGGCGAGCCACCTTCGATCTGGCCGGCGCTGCTGCGCTGGAGCGGCAACCGCACGCAGGCCGAGCTGCTGATCGACATCGGCCTGGGCAAGAAGATCGCGACCATCGTCGCCAAGCGCGTCGCGCAGTCGCTGCGCGAACAAGGCCAGAAACCTGATGCGGTGATGCTCAGCATGGGCCGCTATGGCCATGACGAAAACACCCCCGCGCAGGGCCTGGTGGTGATCGACGGCGCTGAAGGCGCTTCGGTCTCGCTGGCACCTTGTTGCCGGCCGATTCCCGGCGACGACATCGTCGGCTACCTGGGCCGTGGCGAAGGCCTGCTGGTGCACACCGCCGACTGCCAAGTTGGCAAACGCCTCTATGAGCGCGACCCCGAGCGCTGGATGCAGGTGGAATGGGCCGAAGAGCCAACCCGCGCGTTCGAAACCGCCATCACCGTGCTGATGCGCAACAGCAAGGGTGTGCTGGCGCAGGTCGCGCAGGCCGTCAGCAGTGCCGAGGCGGACATCACGCACATTGACATGGGCGATGAAGCGGTGGGCGAAACGGCCGAGATGCGGCTGCTGGTCAGCGTGCGCGACCGGCTGCACCTGGCCGATGTGCTCAGGACGCTGAAGCGCAACCCCACGGTGCTCAGAGCCCAGCGCGTGCGCCCTTAACCCGAAATGTGAGCACCCGGTGATGCGAGTACGCATCACCACCCGCCAGGCGGGTAGCGGGCCCGCTTGGGGCGGCCCTGCGCTGGCCCGCGTCAGTTTCCCGGTTTCGGGTACTTCACTTCCAGCACTTCCAGCGTCTCGGCGCCGCCAGGCGTCATCAGTGTGACCTCGTCACCCTCGCGCGCCTTCACCAGCGCACGCGCGATCGGCGAGATCCAGCTGACTTCGCCGGCCAGGTGGTCGACCTCGTCGATGCCCTTGATCGTGATGGTGCGCTCTTCGCCCTTGCTGTTGGCGTAGGTCACCGTCGCGCCGAAGAATATCTGGTCGCTGCCATGGTGGGCTGACGGATCGGCCACTTCGGCAATGTCCAGCCGCTTGGTCAGGAAGCGGATGCGGCGGTCGATCTCGCGCAGCCGCTTCTTGCCGTAGATGTAGTCGCCGTTTTCCGAGCGGTCGCCGTTGGACGCGGCCCAATGCACGATCTCGACGATCTTCGGCCGCTCCTCGTCGATCAGCTGCAGCAGCTCGGTGCGCAGCGCCGTGTGGCCTGCCGGCGTCATGTAGTTCTTGCCACCCGCGGGCAGCGGCGGCAGGCCGCCGCCGTCATCGTCATCGTCGTCGCCCTCGGGCTCCTTGGTGAAGGCCTTGTTCATTCGGCAGACTTTAGCCCAGCGTGCGAGCGGTCAGGCCGCTCGCGCCGCACCGAGGTAGGTGTCGATCACACGCGGGTCGGTGGCGAGTTCGGATGCCGGCCCTTGAAGCGCCAGCGCGCCGGTTTCGAGCACGTAGCCGTGGTCGGCCACTTCCAGCGCCGCGCGGGCGTTCTGCTCGATCAGCAGGATGCTGACGCCGGTGGCGCGCAGCGCGCTGATGGTGCGGAAGATCTCGCGCACCACCAGCGGCGCCAGGCCCAGGCTGGGCTCATCCAGCATCATCAGCTTGGGCCGGCTCATCAAGGCACGGCCGACGGCCAGCATCTGACGCTCGCCGCCGGAGAGCGTGCCGGCCAGTTGTAGGCGGCGCTCCTTCAGGCGCGGGAACAGCGTGTAGACCTCGTCCAGCGTGCTGCGCCAGCCGGGCACGCGCTGGCGCATCGGCCGAAAGCCGCCCAGCACCAGGTTGTCTTCCACCGGCATGGTGCCGAACAGCTCGCGCTTTTCGGGCACCAGCGCCAGGCCGGCCATCACCCGCTCTTCCAGCGTGCTGCCGGCCAGCTCCAGCCCGTCGAAGACGATGCTGCCGCGCGAGGGCAGCACGCCCATGAGCGCATTGAGCGTGGTGGACTTGCCTGCGCCATTCGGTCCAATGACGGTGACGACTGCGCCGCGGCCAACCTGCAGGTCCAGGCCGGACAGGACCTCGGCACGGCCGTAGCCGGCATGCAGGCCTTGCACATTGAGGATTGAACTGCTGCTGCTCATTTCAGTTGCTCCACGCTCCCGGGCAGCACCCGCGACACAGGAAACCGACCCAAGCCAGCAGCGCTCCAGGATCCGGCTTTGCCGGTCCTGCGGGCGCGCCCCCTTGAGGGGCCGGCGAAGCCGGTAGGGGGTGTTTCACTTCAATGCTCCGTGCCCAGGTAGGCCGCGCGCACGGCTGGACTCGCCTGCACTTCGGCCGGCGTACCGGCCATCAGCCAGGTGCCGAACTCCATCACCGTGAGGTGGTCGACCAGGCCCATCACGAAGTCCATGTCGTGCTCGACCAGCAGAATGGACAGGCCTTCCTGCTTCAGCTGGCGCAGCACCTCGGCCAGCGCCTGCTTTTCCTTCAGCCGCAGGCCGGCGGCAGGTTCATCCAGCAACAGCAGCGACGGATCGGTGCACAGCGCGCGGGCAATCTCCATCAAGCGCTGCGGCCCCAGCGCCAGGTTGCCGGCGCGCTCGAACATCAGCTCGGCCATGCCGATGCGACGAAGCTGCCGCTCGGCCTCGGCCAGCAACTGGCGCTCCTCGGCGCGGTCCAGCCGCAGCATGGCGCGCAGCAGGCCGCCGCTGCTGCGCAGGTAGCCGCCCAGCGCGACGTTTTCCAGCACCGTCATGTCCGGCACCATCTTGACGTGCTGGAAGGTGCGGCTCATGCCGCGCCGCGCAATGGCCCGAGAGCTCAGGCCGGCAATCGCCTCGCCGCGGAACAGCACCTCGCCGCTGGTCAGCGACAGCACGCCCGAAACCAGGTTGAAGGTGGTGGACTTGCCGGCGCCGTTCGGCCCGATCAAGCCCATGATCTCGCCGGCCTTCAGCGAGAAGTTCACGCCGTTGACCGCCACCAGCCCGCCGAACTGCTTGCGCAGCGCCCTGGCCTCCAGCAACGGCTCGCCTGGGGCCGGCTTGGGGCGGGACGGCAGCGGCGGTGCGCCTTCCCAGTCCCGCACCCGCTGCGCCGGCGGCCACCAGCGCTGGATGAAGGGCCACAGGCCGTTGGGCGCGTACTTCAGCGTGGCCACCAGCACGATGCCAAAGACAATCACCTCGAAATTGCCGCTGCTGCCCAGCAGGGCCGGCAGCAAGGTCTGCAACTTGTCGGTCAGCAGCACGACCATGGCCGCACCGGTGAACGCGCCCCAGACTTGGCCGACGCCGCCCAGCACCGCCATGAACAGGTATTCAACGCCCTTGTTGAGGCCGAACGGCGTGGGGTTCACGCTGCGCTGGAAGTGGGCGAACAGCCAGCCCGAAAGCGCCGCCAGCACGGCGGCCAGCACAAAGGCGGTCAGCTTGTAGCGGAAGGTCGAGATGCCCATGGCCTCGGCCATCATCGCGCCGCCGTTCAGCGCCCGCAGCGCGCGGCCCGGGCGCGAGTCCAGCAGGTGATTCAGCGCCACGGCGGCCGCCAGCGCGACCAGCCATATCAGGCTGCACATCGAGCGCCCATCGGCCAGGCTATGGCCGAACAAGGTCAACGGCGCAATGCCTTGCAGCCCGTCGTACTTGCCGAGGAAGGCCATGTTGGCCATGCCGAAGTTCAGCGCCAGGCCCCAGGCAATCGTTGCCAGCGGCAGGTAGTGGCCGGACATGCGCAGCGTGATCAGGCCCAGCACCAGCGCCACCAGCACCGCCAGCCCCACGCCGATGAACAGCGTGAGCCATGGCGACAGGCCGGCATTGAGCGTCAGCCAGGCCGTGCTGTAGGCGCTCACGCCGACAAACGCCGCCTGGCCAAACGAGGTCAGCCCGGCCACGCCGGTCAGCAGCACCAGGCCCAGCGAGACGAGGGATGCCAGGCCGATGTAGTTCAGCTGGGTGATCCAGAAGTCCGGCAGCGGCAGCAGCGGCGCGGCCAGCATCAGCAGGCAGAACACCGGCAGCCGCGAGGCCTGCAGCCGGGACGGGCGCCGTGCGCCAGCGGCAACTTGCGGAGAGAAAACCGCCATCTCAGTGCTCCTCGCCATGCGGGTCGCGCAGCGAGCGCCACAGCAGCACCGGCAGGATGGCCGAGAACACGATCACCTCCTTGAACGCGCTGGCCCAGAACGAGCCGAAGCTTTCCAGCAGGCCCACGCCCAACGCGCCGACCAAGGCCAAGGGATAGCTGGCCAGCCCGCCGAAGACCGCGGCGACAAAGCCTTTCAGGCCGATCAGGAAGCCGGAGTCGTAGAACACCGTGGTCGTCGGCCCGATCAGCAGGCCGGACAGCGCGCCGATGAAGGCCGCCATCGAAAACGACAAGCGCCCTGCACTGCCGCTTGAAATGCCCATCAGCCGCGCGCCCAGCCGGTTCACCGCGGTCGCCCGCAAGGCCTTGCCCCACAGGCTGCGCTCGAAGAACAGCCACAACATGACGATCAGCGCGAAGGACGCCGCCAGCACGATCAGCGTCTGGCCGCTGAGCATCAGCGGACCGGCGTTGAAGCGTTCGTCCCAGAACGGCGGGTTGCGGTAGCCCTCGGCGCCGAAGAAATAGAGGCCAAGACCGGTCAGCACAAAGTGCACACCAACCGACACGATGAGCAGCACCAGCACGCTGGCGTCTGCCAGCGATTCGTAGGCCGCGCGGTAGACCAGGCTGCCCAGCGGCGTGACCACGGCCAGCGTCAGCGCGGCCTGGGCCAGCAGCGGCCAGTGCCGTGGCGCGGCCCAGATGGTCAGCAGTGAAATCGCGATGGGCCAGGCCAGCGTGCGCAGCGCGGCCAGCAGCAAGGCCTTGGCCGAACGACGCTGGCGCCAGCCATTGACCAGCTCACCCAGCGCGACACCGGCCGCCAGCAGCAGCAGCAGCCAGACAGTGCCCGGCACCGCGCCGGTCTGCAGCAGCGCCAGCGTCAGCGCGCCAAAGGCCACGAACTCGCCCTGCGGGATGAAGATCACGCGGGTCACGGCAAACAGCAGCACGATGGCCAACGCCAACAAGGCATACACGGCCCCGTTGGTGATGCCATCCAGGGCCAGGATGCTGGCGATCGAACCATCCATGCGTACTGCTGCCTTTCCTGGCCCTGCCGGCCTTCACGTCTTCACGGCGCCTTTTCGCCGGCACTCGAACCGAATAGTTCGACCGGTCGGTCAGGTAATGAAGATATGCGCAAGCGACACAAATCCGGTCACGGGTTTTCCCAGGCTGGCGGCTTGTGACGAACGCGGAAAAGGCTCAGGCGTCGTAGCGCGACGCAGCTTCGCGAAGTCGCTCGGAGACCTGCTTCACCAGCGAGGCTGGCGACAGCACCTTGACCTGAGGCCCGTGGCGCAGGATGTCCATGATCAGCTCGGTCGCGTCTGCATACGGCAACTTCAGCTGCAGGCTGCCATCGGCCATCTCGCGCTGCTCCTGCTTAGGGTGCCACTCTTCCTGCGCCACCCAGAGGGCAGTCTCGGGCGTGAACTGCAAGGTAGCCCAGCTGAGTTTGTGGCCACTGAAGATGCCGTAGCCGCCGTCCAGCTCGGCCTCAACCGTCTTCAGGCTGACGTCTTTGGCGCGCTGGTCCAGCAGCCTGGCTGAACGCACTGCATCCATCGCAAAACGCCGCAAGCCTTCGCTGCTGTGGCACCAGGCGTCCAGGTACCAGGTGTTGCGGTAATGCAGCAGGCGCTGCGGGGAAACAATGCGCTGCGACTCGGTCTTGCGGCCACGGCTGAAGTAGCTCAGGTCCAGCCGGCGCCGGGTCAGCAAGGCACTGCCGACCGATTCGAACCAGCGGCCAGGCACGGCGCGCCGCGCCGGGTTGACGATCTTGACGCGCTTCATCAGCTCGCGCGAGGCGCTTTCTCCCGTGCCCAGCATGCTGTTGAGTTTGTCCTGCAGCGGCTGCAGGTGGCGCCCCAGCACGCCGCCCGAGTCCAGCCCGGCGATCAGCTGGTGCATGGTCAGCAGCGCGTGGATCTCCGTCTCGCTGAACCAGACGCCTGGCAACTGGTGCGACACCTCGCCGCCCGCACTGCCACCGTCTTCGAAGCGGTAGAGGTTGTCGTGGCGGTCGTAGACGATGGGGGCGTCCATGCGCTCGCGCAGGTACTGCAGGTCGCGCTTGAGCGTGGCGCGCGAGACCTCCAGCTCGTCCAGCAGGGTCTCGAAGCTGACACCGCCGCGGCTGCGAATCAGCACTTCGATCTTGTAGAAGCGTTCAGTCTTGTTCATCGGGCAACCACGCGGTGAAGAACTGGCCAGGCATCGCCTCAAGCCGCCCCGCGGCGTCACTGCTAGCGCATGCAAGGCTCATGGCTTGAGCCTCCAGCATAGCGCATTCCCCAGTCTGTTTTTATCCACAGTGCTTTGGCTGGCTCATGCCATGAGCCCAGGGCCGCACAAACTGGCTCCTATCGTGAACAGGGCCTTCCGCCCCAGCGCCCGGCGGGCCGTACCGCCGACCGAAACGACTTTCAGGAGTTTTGCACCATGGCCCAGACCGCTTTCGCTTTCGACATGCCCGCCCAGAACTCGGCGCTGCCACCCGCGCCCTTGCCGATCAGCTTCCGCGGCACGCCACCCACCCACGGCGGCCTGGCCAGCTCGGACGACGAGTTCGGCGCCGGCTTCGAGATCGGCCAGGAACACGCGCGCTACGGCGTGGTGCCGCCGGCACAGCACCTGCTGC
>NZ_VIDT01001169.1 GCF_006519715.1 Ideonella azotifigens | reverse complement strand
CGGCGACGAGCAGGTGCTGGATGTCGCGCTTGGTGGCGCGTGCCACCACCAGCGCCAGCAGGTCGGCGGGGTCCTCGCTGAGCCGGTCGCGCGTGAGGTGGCGCAGGTCCAGCACCAGGATGTCGGCCGGGGCGCCGGGCTTGAGTTCGGCATCGCCCGGCGCTTGTCCGGTGATGCTCGCCCGCCCATGCCCGCAGACGGCCTGGAACAGGTCGCCCAGGCTGAAGCGTTCGCAGCCATCCACGGTGCTCAGTTGGTGCCAGGCCAGCCGCATCTCGCGCAGCATGTCCTCGTCATCGTCCAGGCTCATGCCGTCCAGCCCCAGGCCGAAGCGCAGGCCCGCATCCAGGTAGCGGCGCCACGGCGGCATGCCCGAGCGCAGCCGCAGGTTCGACGAGACATTGGCACTGACCATCACGCCACGCTCGGCCAGCAGCGCGCAGTCGGCTGCGTCCAGCCACACCGCATGGGCCACGGTCAGGCGCGGCGACAGCAACCCGATGGCGTCCAGATGCTTCAGCAGGCCCCCAGGGTGGTGCGCATCGGCCCATGCCCGTTGCTGCCGTGTCTCGAACAGGTGCATGTGCACGCGCCGTCCGCTGTCGGCGCTGGCCTGTGCGATGCTGGCCAAGGCCTCGTCGTCCACCCACTGCGGGCCGACCGGCCCATACTGCACGCTGAAGCCCTCGTGGGAAAGTTCGGCAATCTCCTCAACCAGCGCCAGGTTCTCCTGCAGCGTGCGGCTGGGCTGGCGTTGGGCGATCAGCCGCGCGTGGTCCGCCGGTGGCAGGTGCGCCAGCAGCGGTGCCAACGGGCCGTAGACAACGTTGTTGCGGCCCGCGAAAGGCACAGCGAAAGCGATGCGCAAGCCCACGTCGCGGGCGGCGCGGGCCACCCCCTGAGCCTCCCGCAGCAAGGCCTTGCCGTCCTGCGTATTGTGGCAATGGTTGGCGGCGGCAATGCCGCCCTCGGCCATGCGGGCGAAGGCCACCACCGCGCGCAGGTACGGGTCCACGTGTGGCTCCCGGGCCAGCTCCGACAGCCAGGTTTCCAGCGCCTGGTCCTGGGCGCCGAAGGCC
>NZ_VIDT01001168.1 GCF_006519715.1 Ideonella azotifigens | reverse complement strand
GCCGACCGCTACGGCCTGCCGCGCCCGCCGCGCCTCTCACGCGCCGAGGCCGCAGCGCAGCTCTCGCCCATGCAGATGAGCTTCCTCGGCGAGTCCCGAAGGCTGGACAACGGCCGAATGAAAAAAGAGCTGCGATTGCAGCTCCTTTATCCGGACGTGATCGCCGGCCTGGCGGCTGACACGTCACGCCCTTGACTGCCGCGTTGCCAGCGCTGCCGGCGCCGGGCCGCCTCAAGGCGGCAGCGCCAACCCGCTTGGCGGGTGGTTTCGCGTACCCGCGAAACCGGGTGCCCCAATCACCTGCGTTTGCGGGGCGGAAAGGGCGCCTGGCCGCGCCAAAAGCGAATGATCAGCCAGGCGCCGAGCGCACCGCCCAGTTGGGCAAAGGGGGCAATGCCGCCCAGGCTGCTCAGGCCCAGTGCCAGCATCACGGCACCGAAAGCCAGCACGTAGGTCCGCTGCTTCATCGGGATGGGGGGAATCAGCGGCATGATGGTGCGATTGGGGAACAGGATTGCCGACGCGGCAAGCATCGCGTAGATCACGGGACTCGAACCGATGAAAGGTGCACGCGCACCAGTTGCCAGAGACAGAAGCAGGTAGCAAACCGATGCTGCAATGACCGCAGCAAACAGGAATTGTGCGTAACGCTTTTGTCCCCACAGCCGCTCCAGTTCACCGCCGAACATCCACATGCCCAGCATGTTGAAAAGCAAGGCTGTGATGTCCTGCTGGACCAGCGCATAGGTGAACGGTTGCCACGGCATGAAGATGCCATTGCCCAGCGGCCACAGCGCCATCCACAGGTTCAAAGAGAAGCCGGTGAAGCTGCGGATCAGCAGATCGAGAAAATAGGCCGCTGTGCAGATCAGCATCAAGGCTTGTGTGATTGGTGGAATCGGGAGCATGGGCTGGGGCAATGGTCAGGTGTCGGACAGGCCTGCAGTTGCAGAGCAATGCCGCGGGAGTATCGCCCATGCGCGATCAGTCGCCCACGCCGCAGCGTGTCAGGTGTCACTGACGCGGGCGGCTTGGCAGGGTGCGGCGGCCCGGGCCAGGCTTCAGGCTTCGACCAGCCC
>NZ_VIDT01001167.1 GCF_006519715.1 Ideonella azotifigens | reverse complement strand
GACCTGGACCCGATTGCCGCGATCCAGAGCTTTTACCCGATGGTCGAAGCGCTGGCCCGCGCCCGCGGTGCGAACCCGGACCAGCCGCGCCACCTCAGCAAAGTGACGCTGACAAAGTAAACCCACGCCACCCATGCACGCCGAGTTCCACCCGGGCCATCTGGTGATGGTCGACATCGAAGGCACATCGCTGACGGCGGAAACGGCGGCGTTCCTGCGCCGGCACCGCATCCGCGCGGTCTGCCTGTTCCGCCGCAACCTGGGCACCGAGGCCGAGGTGCGCAAGCTCTGCACGGACCTGCGCGAGGTGCTGGGGCCCAGCGCCTTGATTGCCATCGACCAGGAAGGCGGCTCGGTGAACCGCTTCACTGCCTTGCCGCATGCGACGGGCGCGATGGCGATTGGCGCGATTGCCGACATCGCCGAAGCCGAGGCCCTGGCCGAAGCCACCGGTGCCGCCGTGGCGCGTGGCCTGATCGGCCTGGGCATCAACTGGAACCTGGCGCCGGTGCTGGACGTGAACAACAACCCGGCCAACCCGGTGATCGGCGAGCGCAGCTTCGGCGCCGACCCGCATCGCGTCGCCCGCCTGGCAGCCGCCTGGATGCGCGGCTCGCTGAAGGAGGGCGTGGCCTGCTGCCTCAAGCACTTCCCCGGCCATGGCGACACGCACGTGGACTCGCACCACGCGCTGCCAACCGTCGACAAGTCCCTCGAAGAACTTGAAGCGCTGGAGCTGATCCCGTTCCGTGCCATCGGACCCGATGCGCCCGCGGTGATGACCGCCCACATCGTCTACCCGCAACTGGACCCGCAGCACCCGGCCACGCTGTCGCACCGCGTGCTGACCGGCCTGCTGCGGCAGGACATGGGCTACGGCGGCGTGGTGCTGACCGATGCGCTGATGATGAAGGCCATCCACGAGCGCTACGGCCATGCCCGCGCCGCGGTGCTGACGCTGCAGGCTGGTGCCGACATGCCGCTGGCGCAAGGCCTGCCGCAGGAACAGGCTGCCGCGGTGCAGGCCATCGAACTCGCACTGCGCGAGGGCGAACTGCTGCCCGAACAGGTGCAGCGCT
>NZ_VIDT01001166.1 GCF_006519715.1 Ideonella azotifigens | reverse complement strand
CCGGCTGGTGGCTGGTGACGGCCAGCCTGCTGGTGTGGACGGTTGGCGGCTTCGGCAACCTGTGGCACGAATGGGTGCTGGGCCTGGCCAACGAGATGTACCGCGGCGCGATGCTGGCCTTCCACCTGGCTGCCGTGCCGCTGACCTTTCTGCTGGCCAGCAGCTGGCAACCCGCTGGCCAGCACTGGGTGCGAGGCATCGACGCGCTGCTGGCGCTGGCGCTGGGCTTCGGCTATTTCCTGATCACCTGGCATGTGCTGACGGTGCACGGCGCGCAGGACCAGCCCGGCGTGCACACGATGATGTGGCTGTTCGACGCGCAGAACCTGTTCATCGTGCTGGGCGCGCTGGTGCGCTGGTGCGCGGCCGAGGAAGCCGACGAGCGCACGCTGTTTGGCGTGCTGCTGGTGCACGCGCTGCTCTACATGGGCGTGGCCGGCTGGAACAACCACTTCATTGCCGGCGACCCGGCCTATGGGCCGGAATACGGCGCAGTGGTCACGGTTGCATTCGCGCTGCTGGCCTCGCTGGCATTGCGGCCACCGCAGGCCGAACTGGCGCTGCCGCAGCCTCCGGCGGTGCTGGTGCGCAGCGTGCACGCGGCCGGGCCGCTGGTGGTGCCGGGCGCGCTGCTGGTGGTCTCGCTGTTCCTGATCCGTTTGGACTACGCCTGGGGCACGGCAGGCGTGGTCAGCGCAGTGCTGGGTTATGCGCTGCGCAGCGTCGTTTTGCAGGTCAGCCAGATCGCCCGAGGCGAAGCCTTGCAGCGCGAGCACACCGCGCTGCGCTCGCTGGCCTGGACCGACGCGCTGACGGGCGTGGGCAACCGCCGCTTCCTTGACCATGCGCTGGCCGGCGCCTGGTGGCGCGAGCAGCGTGGCACCCCGTCGGTGGCGGCGGTGCTGATGATGGACATCGACCACTTCAAGCTGCTCAACGACGAGCTTGGCCACGAGCGTGGTGACGAATGCCTGCGCCAGGTCGCGCAGGCACTGCAGCGTGCCTTGGTGCGGCCGGGCGACATCCTGGCGCGCTACGGCGGCGAGGAATTCATCGCGCTGCTGCAGGAGGTGGACGCCGA
>NZ_VIDT01001165.1 GCF_006519715.1 Ideonella azotifigens | reverse complement strand
GGCGGCTCTACGGCGGCGGGGACGGCTACCTGTTCGGCCAGGCCGGTGCCGGCTGGCAGCAGGACCACCTGGCCCTGCAACTCGACCGCGTGATGGTCGACCCAGCCGCCCGCCCGCTCTACGGTGTTTCGACAAACAACAGCTGGGTGGCCAGCCTGGTCTGGAGTTTCTGACTTTATTTCGCCGGCATGCAACCATTTGCGGCCAAGCCCGGTACAGACGGACGTCCAGCGCTCGCCTTCCGTCACGGCCCCCGTCATGTTCCTCCTGCCTTCGCTTCGCCGCCGCCCTGCATCGGCCTCGGTCGCCTCGCCCGACCAGGGCTGGCTGCGGCGCATTGCCGAGACACAGGATCGTGAGGCACTGACCGCGCTCTACCGCGAATACCAGCCGCGCCTGGTGCGCTTCCTCGGCCGGGTGACCCGCCACGAGGCCTTGATCGAGGAGGTCATCAACGACACGCTGTGGATCGTCTGGCAGAAGGCCGGCGACTACCGCGGCGAAGCCCGTGTGTCCACCTGGATCCTCGGCATTGCCTACCGCGTGGCGATGAAGGCCTTGCGCGACCAGGACGATCCCTGCTGGCACGGCAGCGACGACGATCTCGAATCCCTGGCCGGCCAGCAGGACCCCCACGCCACCCACGAGGTGCGCGACTGGCTGGCCAAAGGCCTGGCGCGCCTGCCGGCGGACCAGCGCCTGACGGTGGAGCTGGTCTACGGCCAGGGCCACACGCTGGAGGAAACCGCAGCCATCATGGAATGCCCGGTCGGCACCGCCAAGGCGCGGCTGTTCCACGCCCGGGTGAGACTGCGCAACCTGTTGCCCGACCTGGCCGGCGAACCCGGCCTGGCGCGCAGCGAAGGAACCCAAGATGAATCCCGCTGAAATGCAGCGCCACCAGGCCACCTGGGCCCTGCTGCCCTGGCTGGCCAATGGCAGCGCCACGCCCGCGCAGCGCCGCCAGGCCGAAGCCCACCTGGCCACCTGCGCCGACTGCCGCGAGGCCCTGCGCCACGAGCAGCAACTGGTCACCGAAATGGCTGAGCCTGCCACGCCCGGCCCCGACCTGGAACAAGGCC
>NZ_VIDT01001164.1 GCF_006519715.1 Ideonella azotifigens | reverse complement strand
CCGCGCCGCATAACGCCGGGCCAGCCACGAGCAGACGAAGAGCTGCAGCTGGTGGTAGGCCATGATGGGCAGCACGACGATGCCCAGCGCGGGGCTGCCGGCGAACAGCAGGCGGGCCATGGGCACGCCGGAGGCCAGCGTCTTCTTCGAGCCGCAGAAGACGGCGACGATTTCGTCCGCCACCGGAAAGCCCATGGCCCGGGCCACGCGCCGGGTGAACCACAGCATGGGGAACAGGAACAGCGCGGCGCCGACCAGCGTCATCGCCAGCAGGCCCCAGCCGTGGTTGCGCCACAGGCCATCGGCAACCGAGTCGCTGAACGAGCACCAGACCAAGAGCAGGATCACGCCGCGGTCCACCAGCGTGGTGATGGGTTTGATCTTCTTGAAGAAGGCCGCGGCGAACAGCCGCGCGATCTGGCCCAGCGCAAACGGCAGCAGCAGCATCTGGGCGATCTTCAGCATCGTGTGGCCGAGCGCCATGCCCTGCCCGTTGGCACCGGTGAACACCAGGCTGGCCAGCAGCGGCGTGAGCACCGCGCCGATCAAGGTGGACAAGCTGGCGTTCAGCACCGCCGCGGCCACGTTGCCGCGCGCCAGCGCGGTCATCGCCACCGACGAGGACACGGTGGACGGCAGCACCGCAAGGTAGAAAAAGCCCAGCACCAGCTCGGGCGGCACCATGCTGCCTAGCAGCGTCTTCAGCAGCAGCCACCACAGCGGGAACAGCGCGAAGGTGCACAGCTGCACCAGCAGGTGCAGCCGCCAGCGCGAGGCGCCATGCAGCAGGCTCTCGCTGGACAGGCCGGTGCCGTGCAGGAAGAAGATCACGAAGATGCCGATGTTGCCCAGCTGGTCGGCATGCACGAGCCCGCCGCTGCGGCCCAGGTCCGGCCAGGCCGAAGCCAGCAGCACGGCGGCCAGCATGCCGAGCATGAAGCCATCGACCTTGCCGCGCTGGGCGGCGAAACGAGGGCGGCGGGGAAGCGGGCGGGAAGCGGTCATGCGGTGGAACAGTCGGTCTGCGAGACCGGTTAGGCTAGGCGCCAAAGGCACGGGCAACTGCCGCTCCTCCGCCAAGCC
>NZ_VIDT01001163.1 GCF_006519715.1 Ideonella azotifigens | reverse complement strand
CAGCACTTCGCGCGCCCGGGTGCCGCCGGTGCGCCGGCCCAGCACCGCGACGTTGTTGGTGTACATGTCCAGCACCGCCACCGAGTAGTAACGGCCCTTGGTATCGGGCAGCGACAGCCGCACCGGCCCGTTGGCCAGGTCCAGCCAGGCCAGTGAATACAGCGTGTCGTTGTTCGGCGCCGTCACGCGCCGGTCCGCAGGCCCCAGCAGTGCGCGCATGTGGATCCACTGGTTCAGCCGGAATTCGGTCGGCGTCTGCCCGTCGCCCAGGCGGGCCAGCCGCAGCTTGGCCATTTCCTGCAGAGGGAAGGCGTAGTCGAAGGCTGGCTTGAGCGGCATCTCGGCCGGCGGAGCGGCTTGGGCCTGTGTGTAGACGCTCAGCAGGAGTGCGGCGAACGAGGCGATGGCGAAACGTGGCATGGGCTTCCCTGGCGTTTGTCGTGCCTGCCATCGTAGGCGGCAGGTGCAGGCTCGCAAAACACCTACTGTGCAGGGGGCGCGAGTCGGCCTTCGCTGACACGCCAGCCGGCGGCGGCGTGCTAGCGTCGCTCGATGGACCTGGTTGTCGCCCGTCCCGAGGGGCTGTATTGCCCACCCGGCGATTTCTACATCGACCCCTGGCGGCCGGTGGCGCGGGCCATCATCACCCATGCCCATTCGGACCACGCCCGGGTGGGCCACGGCCACTACCTGGCGCATGTGGCCAGCGCCGGCGTGCTGCGCGGCCGGCTGGGCGAGATCACGCTGCAGACGGTCGAGTACGGCGAGGTCATCACGCAGCAAGGCGTGCGCATCTCGCTGCACCCGGCGGGGCATGTGCTGGGCTCGGCGCAGGTGCGCATCGAGTGGCAGGGCGAGGTCTGGGTCGCGTCGGGTGACTACAAGGTCGAGGTCGATCCGACCTGCACGCCCTTCGAGGCGGTGCGCTGCCACACCTTCATCACCGAATCCACCTTCGGCCTGCCGATCTACCGCTGGCCCACCCCGGCGCGGTTGATGGCCGAGGTGCAGCAATGGTGGGCCGAGAACGCGGCGGCGGGGCGCCCCAGTGTGGTGGGCGCCTATGCCTTCGGCAAGGCGCAGCGG
>NZ_VIDT01001162.1 GCF_006519715.1 Ideonella azotifigens | reverse complement strand
GCGGGAAGTCGAAGTCGGCCAGCGTGAACTGGCGGGGCGCCGGGGCGCCGGCAGGGCAAGAGGCTTCGATCAGGGGCATGGCTTGCAGGCTTGACTGGCCTTCAAAGCTGGACATGGGCCGATTGTCCCATCCGATGCCCGGGCGGCGATGCGGAGATGTCCGCAAGGCCTGCCACGGCGTGAAGTCTCAGCGCGAAGCGCTGTTGGGGTCGGCGCTGGCAGCGACTGCCGCGGCACTGTCCGAATGGTCCCAGGACCAGGCCAGGCCCACGGCCACGCTCAGCACCAGCGCCAGGCCCAACAGCAAGCGACCCACCAAACGACCCATCACACGCAAGGCAACCATACCTGTCCAGTTTGTTCGAGCAGCGCCTGATGGCCCCCGCGATTTGCGGGCGAAACCTTGTCTTGGCGCTGGCGCAATTGTCGCTGCCGGCGGCCGCGGTTTGCAGGCGGGAACTGCAAGTGGGTGCCTCTTTTTTGTGTCAGAAAAGAGAACCCCAGGGGGAACCCGAGCCCGGACGGGCGGACCTGCGCAGGCGCGATGTCACGCGAGAATGCCGGCCATGCCGCGTTCACCAGCTGCCAGCCCTGCCACCGATGCCCCGAACGGCGCTGCCTCGGGGGACGCCAAGCCGGCCTTGAAGGCCGACCTGCGCAGCGCGCCGGCCAAGGCGCTGGACCGCATGGGGCTGGACACGCCGCTGGCGCTGGCGCTGCACCTGCCGCTGCGCTACGAGGACGAAACCAGGCTGAGCGCGATTGCCGCGCTGCAGCCGGGGCAGACGGCGCAGGTCGAGGGGCAGATCGTCGAATGCCGCGTTGACTTCCGGCCGCGGCGGCAGCTGGTGGCACGGCTGCATGACGACGCGGGCGACGAGCTGGTGCTGCGCTTCGTCAACTTCTACCCCTCGCACCAGAAGACGCTGGCGACGGGCCAGCGGGTGCGCGTGCGTGGCGAATTGCGTGGCGGCTTCTTCGGCCGCGAGATGGTGCACCCGACCTTCAAGGCGGTGGACGAACACACGCCGCTGGCGGCCGCGCTGACCCCTGTGTACCCGGCCGGCGCGCAGCTGCCACAAGCCTA
>NZ_VIDT01001161.1 GCF_006519715.1 Ideonella azotifigens | reverse complement strand
AGTGGGCGATACCATCCGCCGCATGCGCATCCCAGTCGACCTGAAACACGCCAGCCGCCTGCTCAACCACGGCCCCACGGTGCTCGTCGCCAGCGGCGACGGCGCCGGCCGGCGCGACGTGATGGCCGCGGCCTGGAACATGCCGCTGGACTTCCTGCCGCCCAAGGTCGCGGTGGTGATCGACAAGGCCACCTTCACGCGCGAACTGATTGCCGCATCCGGCAGCTTCGTGCTATCGGTGCCCAACGCCGCACAGCTCGACATGGTGGTCGCCGTCGGCAACACCAGCGGCCGCGAGCGCGACAAGTTCGCCACCTACGGCATTGCCACCACACCGGCCTCGCAAGTCCCTGCCCCGCTGGTCGAAGGCTGCCTGGCCTGGCTGGAATGCAAGGTCTACCCCGAGCCGCACAACGAAGCCACCTACGACCTGTTCCTCGCTGAAGTCGTCGCCGCGTGGGCGGAGGACTTCGCGTTCAAGGACGGGCACTGGCAGAACCTGCCCGAGCCGCAGCGGGCCTTGCATCACCTGGGTGGCGGCAACTTCTTCACCAGCGGCGGGCTGCTGAAGGGCACGGCCACCGGATAAGCAAACCCGAATTTCTTCGTGGCCGCGCGCGAGGCCATGCGCTGCAATGCCAGCAACATGACCGTGATCACCGCGCCCGCGCTGGCCTCCGCTCACGAGGCGGTCGCCGATGGAACACCCGCCTCTGCGCCCCCTCGCTCATCGCCGCCGCGCCCTGAGCCAGAGCGTGTGCACCGCATCCGTGACGACGCCGAGGCCCTGCAAGTCGCCAGGCAGCTGGCCGCAGAGTTCGCCACCGGCGCCGCGGAGCGCGACCACCAACGCCGGCTGCCGTGGGACGAGTTGCAGCGCTGGTCCGAGAGCGGCCTGGGCGGCATGACGGTACCGCGCCGCTTCGGCGGTGCCCAGGTCTCGTGCCTGACGCTGGCCGAAGTCTTCGTCACGCTGTGCGCCGCAGACCCGGCGCTCGGCCAGATCCCGCAAAACCATTTCGCGCTGCTGGGCGTGCTGCGCGAAGCCGGCAGCCAGGCGCAGCAGCAGCGCTTCTACGCCGAGGCGC
>NZ_VIDT01001160.1 GCF_006519715.1 Ideonella azotifigens | reverse complement strand
CGGCCTGCTGGCGCTGTGTTTCGACGCGGCCAACGGCGCCTGGCTGATCCTGCTGCGCCGCGAGCAGGTCGAGACCGTGCGCTGGGGCGGCAAACCCGAGAAGAACTACGTGCCCGGCCCGTCCGGACCGCGGCTGACGCCCCGTGGCTCGTTCGCCGAATGGCGCGAAACCGTGCGCGACAGCGCTGTGCCCTGGAGCGACAGCGACCTGGCGATTGCCCGCCAGTGGCTGGACGAACTGGGCCATGCCAGCCGCACCCGCAATGCCGAGATCGAGCGCGCCAGGGCCCACCTGCTGGCCGTGCTGGGCCATGACTTGCGCGATCCACTGAACTCGATCTCGCTGGCGGCCCAGGTGCTGGAACGGGGCGAGGCGCAAGGCCATGCCAGGCTGGGCCAGCGCATCAAGGCTTCCAGCGGCCGCATGCAGCGCCTGGTCGAGCAGGTGCTGGACATGACCCGGCTGCGCGGCGGCCTGGGCCTGCAGATGACGCCGCAGCAGGTGGACCTGGTGGCGCTGCTGGACGAACTGGTCGAGGAAAAACTGGGCGCCTACCCGGACCTGCAGTTCCAGCGCCTCTACGGGCCGCCGCACTGGGTGCACGCCGACCCCGACCGCCTGGCCCAGGTGCTGGCCAACCTGCTCGGCAACGCCCGCCACCACGGCGAGCCGGGCCGGCCCATCGTGCTGGAGGTCAGCGGGCCGGATGACAAGGTCCGGCTGGAAGTGCGCAATGTCGCGCCGCCCATTCCGCAAGACATCAGCGATTCGCTGTTCGACCCCTTCAAGGTTTCTTCGATGCGCAACCCCCGCAACCGCCAAGGCCTGGGCCTGGGCCTGTACATCGCGCACGAGGTGGTGCGCAGCCACGGTGGCCTGCTGCACTACGTCCATCGCGCCCCGGAGGTGGTGTTCACGATGGAGCTGCCGCGCTGGCAGGCCGCAGCCGCTTCACCACCGAACCCGGCAGGCGGTGCGGCATGAGCACCATGAGCCAGGCTCCCCAGGGCCCCGACACCCCCGAGGCGCAGCCGGCCACCGGCGGGCCGCATGTCCTCATCGTCGACGACGGGCTGGACGCCGCCGAG
>NZ_VIDT01000116.1 GCF_006519715.1 Ideonella azotifigens | reverse complement strand
TCTCGGGCACGGCCACCAAGCGCTCGCGGATCTGGTTCGCGCGCTCGAAGGTCATCGCGCCGCCAAAGCCCAGGCGCAGGCCGCGTTTGACGAACTCGTCCGCCTGCTGGGCGCTGCCGTTGAACGCATGGGCAATGCCGCCCACGCCCTAGAAACGCCGCAAGCCTTTGAGCACCGCGTCCGCCGAGCGGCGCACATGCAGCAGCACCGGCAGGCCCGCGGCACGCGCCAGCTTCAGCTGCGCCCAGTAGAAGCGCTCCTGCTTCTCGCGGTCCAGCCCGGGCACGAAGTGATCCAGCCCGATCTCGCCGACGGCCACCAGGCGCGGGTCGCCGGCGTGTGCCTTCAGCGCCGCGGCCAGCGTGTCAAGGTCGGCCTCGTTGGCCTCGTCCACGCACAGCGGGTGGATGCCCAGCGCGTAGCTCAGCAGGTGCCGGTGCGCCAGCTCGCGCACGGTGTCGAAGTTGGAGACCGCCACCGCCGGCAGCACCAGCATGTCCACGCCTGCGGCCCGCGCCCGCGCCACCACAGCATCCCGGTCCGCGTCGAACTCGGGCGCGTCCAGGTGACAGTGGGTGTCGATCCACATCGTGGGGGCCTAGACGCCTTCGGTTTCAGGCTGCAGCAAACGCCCGGCCTCCATGCGCAAGCTGCGATCGCAGCGCGCGGCCAGCGCCGCATCGTGGGTCACCAGCACAAAGGCCAGGCCACGTTCGCGGGCGCGTTGCAGCATCAGCGCGAAGACCTTGTCGGCCGTGTCGCGGTCCAGGTTGCCGGTGGGCTCGTCGGCCAGGATCAGCGGCGGCCGGTGCACCAGCGCGCGCGCAATCGCCACGCGCTGCAGCTGCCCGCCTGACAGCTGCGAAGGCATGCGCCCGCCCAAAGCGGCCATGCCCACATCATCCAGCATCTGCTGCACCCGCGCCGGGTCAGGCCGGCCCAGCAGCATCAAAGGCAGGCCGATGTTGTCTGCCACGCTGAGGTGAGGCAGCACGTGGAAGGCCTGGAACACAAAGCCCAGCAGCTCGCGCCGCAGCCGGGCCTGTTCGGGCTCCGGCAGCTGGTGCACCGGCCGGCCCGCCAGGCTGACGCTGCCTTCATCGGCGCGGTCCAGGCCGGCGATGCAGTTGAGCAGCGTGGACTTGCCCACGCCGGACTCGCCGCGCAGCGCCACGAACTCGCCCGCGGCGATCTGCAAAGACACGCCACTGAAGACGGGCAGTGCGCCGTATCGCTTGCCCAGGCCCGACACCTGCAGCAGCGGGCCGGCGCCAATCGCGGTGGCCCTTGCGTCGAGTTCTGCGGGCTTGGGCTGCATCCTCAGGCAGCAGCACTGGCGCCAACCAGGTAGTCCTGCTTGCCCAGGTCCACGCCGTTGTGGCGCAGGATGGCGTAGGCGGTGGTGACGTGGAAAAACGCGTTCGGCATGGCCCAGTGCTTCAGGTAGGCCTCGGCCTTCATCGTGCGGGTGCGGTCCTTGCCGACCGGGAAGGTCACGTCGGTCTCTTCCTTGCCGTCAATGGCGCTGCCGGGCACCGTGTCCAGCCAGGCCAGCGTGCGGTGGATGCGCTGCTTCAGCTCGGGCATGGTCGTCTCGTTGTCGTCGAACTTCGGCGCTTCCAGGCCGGAGACACGGGCAATGCCCAGCTTGCTGGCGTCGCAGGCAATGCGCACCTGCGAGGACAGCGGCAGCATGTCGGGCGCCAGGCGCATGCCGACGAAGACGTTCGCATCGAACTTGCGCGCTTGCGCATTGGCAATTGCCTTGTCCAGGCAGTGATCGAGGTTGCGCAGCACGCTCTTGAAGACGGGCAGGCTGGCGGAAGACAGGGTGATGGACATGGGAGTCTCCTGGTGTGGGTTGACTGGCCGGGCCAGCTTCTGAAGTGGCCTGCGCTTGAGTGGCCGCGATCATAAGCATGCGCGCTTTCCGCTGCCGGCGTTGGCCGATCACCCGTGGTGGCGGCCGGTCATCGCGGCGTTCGCGTACGCCATTGGCCGGCCTCTGGCAAACGCGAAGCACCAGCCAAACAACAGCGAAGCGACTGGGCGATGCGGCCATGCATCTGTCGTTCCAATGGGCGCCCGCCTCTGTTACAACGCGCCCATGCACTACGACATCGTCATCCTGGGCGGAGGCGCCGGCGGGCTGGAGCTGGCCGCGCAATTGGGGCGGCAGCTGGGCCGCCGTGAAGGCCGCGACAAGGTCCTGCTGGTCGACCGCTCGGTCTTCCACATCTGGAAGCCCACGCTGCACGAGGTGGCCGCCGGTACGCTGGATGCGCACCAGGAAGGCCTGTCCTACACCATCCTCGCGCGGCGCAACCACTTCGGTTTCGCGCTCGGCGAGATGCGCGCGCTGGACCCCGTGAAGCGCCAGATCACGCTGGCGCCGCTGCTGGACGAAGAGGGCCGCGCGATCGCCCCCGAGCGCCAGATCAGCTTTCGCTGGGCGGTGCTGGCCGTCGGCAGCGGCTCGAACTTCTTCGGCACGCCAGGCGCCGAGCATGCCTACGTGCTGGAACAGGCGCAGGACGCCGAGCGCTTCCGCCGCCACTTGCTGGCCGCCTTTGCGCGGGCTTCGTTTTCGCCGCAGCGCTCGCTGGGCGTGGCCATCGTTGGCGGCGGTGCCACGGGCGTGGAGCTGTCGGCCGAGTTGATCGAGGCCCACAACGAGCTGCTGGACGGCCTGGGCAAGGGACAGCGCTTCCGGCTGGACATCAGCATCGTCGAGGCCGGCCCACGGCTGCTGGGCGGCCTGCCAGAGAAGATCTCGGGCCAGGCCACCACCGCGCTGGAGCGCAAGCAGATCAAGGTCATGACCGGCACCCGCGTGCTGGAGATCAAGCCCGGTGCGCTGCAGACCTCGCAGGGCGAAGTGCCGGCCGACCTGATCGTCTGGGCCGCAGGCATCAAGGGCGCAGACGCCAACACCACACTCGGCCTGGCGGTGAACAAGGCCAACCAGTTCATCGTCAACGAGCACCTGGAAACCTCGGTGCCCGGCATCTACGCGATGGGCGACTGCGCCGCCTGTCCCTGGCAGGACGGCAAGCTGGTGCCGGCCCGCGCCCAGGCCGCCCACCAGCAGGCCAGCTACCTGCTGAAGGTCTTCCACGGCCTGCTGCGCGAGCGTCCGCTGGCCGCCAGCTTTGTCTACAAGGACTTCGGCTCCCTCGTCTCGCTGGGCGACAACAAGGGCGTGGGCAACCTGATGGGCGGGCTGTCGGGCCGCAACTTCTTCGTCGAAGGCCTGCTGGCCAAGTGGATGTACATCTCGCTGCACCTGATGCACCACCGCGCCATCGTCGGCCTGGGCAACACCGTGGTGCTGGCGCTGGCGCGGCTGCTGCAACGGCGCGTTTCGGGGCGGCTGAAGCTGCACTGACGAGCCGGCACGCCGACCGGGACAAGGCCCGCTCCCCACTTAATGGGGACGCGCGGCCACGCCAATCGCTGCAAACTGCGGCAGCGCGCACGAACACCACCCACAAGCGCCGCCAACCCGCCCATGCGGGACACCCCACGCAGTTCAGCCCTGGCTCCGGCCAGGAAGGCAGACACATGCGAACCCTGCGACAAGCGCGCTGCGCCCTTTCGGGTCTTGGTCTAGGTCTTGTCCTGCTCACACCGCTGGCCGGCTGCAGCAGCCTGCAGCAGGTCGGCGGCCCGCCGCCCATCGGCCTGAGCGAGCTGCAGCGCAACAAACTGCTCACCGCCACCGACGACTTCGACCTCAGCCAGGCCATGGGCGACGCCAATGCCGATGCGACCAGGCGCCGCGAGCTGCGCAACGCCTACATCGCCAACCGCCTGGTGCTGATGGACGTGGCCTTCCTGAACTACCTGCGCACGCTGACCACCGACAAGCACACGCTGGACGCCGCCAGCGAAGGCACCGTGCTGGGCCTGAGCGTGCTGGGCACCTTGATGAACGCGACCCAGGCCAAGGAAAACCTGGCCGCGCTGGTGGCCACCATCACCGGCCTGAAGGCTGTCGTCGACAAGAACTTCTTCGACAACCGCGGGCTGGACGCGATTGCCTCGACCATGGTGGCCAAGCGCAAGGAGGTGCTGGCTCGCATCCTGGTCGCCCTGCCCGGCAGCGCGGACGCCTACCCCTTGGTGGCCGCGCGCAACGACCTGAACGACTACTACCTTGCCGGCACCATGGACGGCGCCTTCCTGACCATCCAGGCCGAAGCCAACAAGCGCGACGAAGCGGCCAGCAGGAACCTGAGCCAGACGCTGATGGTGGCCAACACGATGGAGAACCTCAGCAGCACGACCTTGGCCAGCAAGCGCAGCCTGACGCTGGCTCTGGGCGCCCCCACCGCCACGCTGGAAGTGGTGACGGCCGCACTGACCGCCCTCAGCGTGCCAAGCGATCAACTGCCCGCCGCCAAGGATGCGGCCGTCGCCCTGCTTCAAAAGTACGTGCGCGAGGCCCGCACCCAGGTGCAGATCGACGCCCTGGCCGCCATCTTCCGCAACGCCGGCCTGACGCCGTGAGCCCATCTTCAGGAGACGCCAATGAGCGATGACATCTACCTGGTCGAGATCATCCGCGATGACCTGGCCGGCTACACCAACCGCGTGGCCAACGAAGAGGCCGGCGCGTCGGAATTTGTCGACAACCGCGTCAGCGTGGACGCCGGCATCGCCACCAACCACGCGAGCTTCAAGGTGCTGCCGCCCGGCCAGTTGCCGGACCCGCCGACCTTCGTGAAGCTGGGCAGCCTGCCGGCCGGCAAGCAGCCCAGCTGGACCGGCGTGCTGCTGATTGCCGGGCTCAACGTCGCGGCACAGATGTTCCGCTGAGCACCCGCTTGGTCATTCCAGCCTGCGTCGCCGATGGCCGGCGACAGCGCAGGCTCATCCGACACCGGCCTTGGGAGACAGCAAGATGAGCACCACCCTGCGCATGGGCGACCGCGGCCCCGACGTGAAGCAGCTGCAGCTGGCACTGAAAGGCAAAGGCTTCAACCCTGGCGAGCCGGACGGCGACTTCGGCGTGGCCACCGAGCAGGCCCTCATCGGCTTCCAGAAAAGCCGCAACCTGCTGGCCGATGGTGTGGCCGGCCCGCGCACGCAAGAGGCACTGGAGCTGGCGGCGGACAGCACGCTGCCTGATGCGACCACCGGCATGTCGGTGCAGATCGCCGCGCAGATGTGCCCGGGCGCACCGCTGGCCAACATCAAGACCCACCTGCCGGTGGTGCTGCAGTCGCTGGCCGACGGCCAACTGCATGACAGGCCGATGGTGCTGATGGCCATCGCCACCATCCGGGTCGAGACCGCCGGCTTCCTGCCGATCAGCGAGGGCCAGTCGCGCTTCAACACCTCACCTTCCGGCCAGCCGTTCGACCTCTACGACTTCCGCAGCGACCTGGGCAACCACGGCAAGGGCGACGGCGAGCGCTTCAAGGGCCGCGGCTTCATCCAGCTGACCGGCCGCAGCAACTACCAGGAATTCGGCCCCAAGCTCAAGCCCGCGCTGGACCTGGAAGCCCACCCCGAGCTGGCGAACGCAGCCCAGGTCGCGGCCGACCTGCTGACGCTGTTCCTCGGCAGCAAGGAGCGCCAGATCAAGCAGGCCTTGCTGCGGCAGGACTATGCCGAGGCGCGCCGGCTGGTCAACGGCGGCCACCACGGCGTGAACGACTTCACGCAGGCCTTCAAGACCGGCGACGCATTGATGCCCTGAGCCACGCCGACCGCCGGCGCTTCGATAATCGGGCCATGCCCCTGCACATCGAAACCCCGCTGGTCACCTCCCGCCCCTTGAGCCTGGCCGCCGGCCGCCAGGTCACGCTGAAGCTCGAAGCCCTGCAGCCGCCGGGCTCGTTCAAGATCCGCGGCATGGGCGCGGCTTGCGAGTGGCACGCCAGCCGCGGCAAGCGGCGCTTCGTTTCGTCGTCTGGCGGCAATGCCGGCATCGCCGCGGCTTATGCCGGCCGCGAGCTGGGCATTGCGGTCACCGTGGTCGTGCCGGAGACGAGCACCGCGCATGCCCGCGAGCTGATCCGCCAGCAAAACGCCGAGCTGATCGTGCACGGCAAGGCCTGGCACGAAGCCAATGCGCTGGCGATGAGCCTGCTGACCGAGCACGACGCTTTCCTGCACCCCTTCGACGACCCGCTGCTGTGGACCGGCCACGCCACGATGATCGACGAGGCTGTGCGGCAAGGCGACAGGCCCGACGCGGTGCTGCTGTCGGTGGGCGGTGGTGGACTGATGGCTGGCGTGGTCGAAGGCCTGCGCCGCAACGGCTGGGGCGACGTCTCGGTGATCGCCGTCGAAACCATCGGCGCCGACTCCTTGAACCAGGCCGCGCAGGCCGGCGAGCGCATCGCGCTGGACGCCATCACCAGCATTGCCACCTCGCTGGGAGCCAAGCAGGTCTGCGAACAAGCCTTCTCGCTCTTGCAAAGCCACCCTGTGCGCTGCGTCACCGTGACCGACCAAGCCGCACTGGCCGCCTGCGAACGCTTCCTGGACGACCACCGCATCCTGGTCGAACCCGCCTGCGGCGCCAGCCTGGTGCTGGCCTATGCCAATGCACCGGCGCTGGCCAACTTCCAAAACGTGATGGTCATCGTCTGCGGCGGCGCCACCGCCACGGTGGACCAGCTGCGCGCCTGGCGCACCAGCTGAGCCGCAACGAAGTTTTAGGGCTTCGGCTGGTGCGCCGCGGCCCCCGTCTGCCAGAGGATGAAGGCATCGGTGTCGGCGGCTTCTGCGTCCTGCTGGGCGCGGGTCGAGCCCATGCCGTGGCCAGCGTCGAAATCCACCCGCAGCAGCACGGGCTTGCCGCTGGTGCTGGCGGCCTGCAGGCGGGCGGCCATCTTGGCCGGGTGGAACGGGGCGACGCGCGGGTCGGTGACGCCGGTGGTCAGCAGCACCGCGGGGTAGCGCACGCCGTCTTTCACGGCCTGGTAGCTGTCGATGCCCTTGAGCGCGCGGTAGCCGGCCGGGTCGGCCAGGCTGCCCCACTCGGGCTCTTCGCCGTAGCCGTTCTGCTCGGCCACGTAGCGCAGCGGGTTGTGCCAGCCCACACCCGAAACCACCGCGGCGAACAGGTCCGGCCGTTCGGTCAGCGCCATGCCCATGGCAATGCCGCCGGCGGAACGGCCGCCAATGGCCAGGTGCTGCGGCGAGGTGTAGCGCTGGGCGACCAGGTCTTCACTGATGGCGATCAGGTCGCGCCAGGTGTTGGGCTTGTTCTCCAACTGGCCGGCGCGGTGCCAGTCACGCCCATATTCGCCGCCGCCACGCACGTGGGCATAGCCCATCACCGCGCCCTGGTCCAGCAGCGCCAGTGCGCGGCCGACAAAGGACGGCGTGTAGCCGGGAATGCCGTAGCTGCCATAGGCCTGCAGGAAGGTCGGCGCGCTGCCGTCCCTGGGCAAGCCCTTCTTGTAGACCACGTCGTAGGGAATGCGGGTGCCGTCTTTCGCGGTCGCGAAGCGGCGCTCCGAGGTGTAGGGGCTGGTGTCGATGGCCGGGCGCGGGGTCAGCCCGGTGTCGGTCACCTGGCCGCGGGCGCTCACCGCCCACACCCCCGCTGGCTGCAGCCAGCCGGACAGGCCGCACAGCAGGCCGTCTTCATCGGCATTGGCCGACAGCCCGCCCAGCGTGCCGTCAAAAGGCAGCGCGACCTGTGTGAGCTTGCCGTCGGCGCCCAGGCGCTGCAGCCGGCCCAGGCCGCCGTCCATGCCCTTGAGGTACAGGCCGTCCTTGGCCCTGGCCATCTGCTGCAGCACCAGGCTGCTCTCGGCCACCACTTCCCTGGCAGTGGCCAGGTCCGGCGCACGCGCCGAGGTCTGCAGCACGCGGCCACGCGGGTGGCCGTGGTTGGCCAGCAGGTAGAGCTTGTCGCCCTGCAGGTTGAAGCCGGTGACCTCGTCTTCAAAACCGGCCACAGGCTGCCAGCGGGGCTTGCCGGCCAGCAGTTCCTGCCGCGTTGCGATGAACAGCGCCACCTCCGGCCGCACGTCGCTGAGCATCAGCAGCACATAGGGGCCGTGCGCCGAGCTGAGCAGCGTGGGCGACTGGATGCGCTCGAAGGCCGGCGAGCCGGCGCGGCCGCGGGCCACCAGCACCGGGTCGTTCGCCGGGTTGGTGCCCAGGCGGTGAAAGCGGGCGCGCGAATCCAGGAAGCGCTCCGGCGTGTCCACCTTGCCGGTCAGCTGGTTGTAGAAGAAGCCGCTGCCGTCCGGCAGCCAGCTGGGGCTGGCGTTCTGGGTGTCGGTGATGCGCTCGGGCAGGTCACGGCCGGTGGCCAGGTCCAGTACATGCAGCGTGGAGTCCTCGCTGCCGTCCTGCGACAGGCCGTAGGCCACGTGCCGGCCATCCGGCGAGGCTTCCCACCAGTCCAGCGAGCTATGGTGGCCGGCGCGGTCCAGCTGGGTCGGGTCCACCAGCACCCGGGGCTGGCCCTTGCCGTCGCGCACGAAGAGCGAGAAGTTGTTGGCCCCTGCCGGGCGCTGCAGGTAGAACAGCTTGCCGCCGTTGCGATGCACCTGGCCGGTGGCCACCGAATCGCCCGAGACCTGCTGGATGCGGGCCAGCAGCGCAGCGCGGCCGGGCAGCTCGCTCAGCACCGCGCGGGTGTGCGTGTTCTGCCCCCTGAGGAAAGGCAGCCAGTCGGGGTCCTGGTCGTCTTCCATCCAGCGGTAGCGGTCCAGGACCGTTTCGCCGAAATAGGTGTCTGTGACCGCACGCACCTTCGCGACGGGCGCGGGCGGCGCCTCGTCCAGCGCAGCGTGAACAATGGTGGCTGCCAGCGGCAGGCTCAGCGACCAGGCCAGGCGAACAGCGCCAGCCAGGGTACGGCTTTGGATCATGCGGAGGACGTGAAGACGGGAATGGGAACCCGCGATGGTAGGCGAAGCCGGCCCCTGGCCTTACCCGCAGCTGGCCAACCAACGGCCGGATGTCTCACGACAGGCGGGCATCGACCGGCGCAGCGTGCTCAGGCTCGTTCGGCGACGGCCGTGGATTCAGCCGTCGGCTTGAGGCGCCGAAGCCTTGTCACCAAGATGTCACATTTAGTTACGAACATCGTGGGTTCGCCATTCGGCAAGGTCAAAAGGCAAAAGCGGCCCCATGCGCATTGAATCCCGGTTCACGCTCTCCCTGGCGTTTTGCCTCTGCCTGGGGCTGGCCATCTCGGCCTACATCTCGTTTCAGCTGGAGTCGCGTCAGGCGCGGGATGAGGTCAAGCAGAAGGCCGACATGCTGCTCGAGACGGGCCTGGCGATCCGGGCCTACACCAGCGAGGAAGTGGGGCCGGCGCTGCAGACGCTGCAAGGCGGCACGGGCTTCAATGTGCAGCAGGTGCCGTCTTTTTCGGCGCAGAACGCGATTCACCGGCTGACCAGGAAGTACCCGGAATACCAGTACCGCGAACCTTCGCTGAACCCGACCAATGTGAAGGATCGGGCCAATGACTGGGAGGTGGGCCTGATCCGCGACTTCCAGGCCAAGGACAAGCTTGGCGAGTTGAGTGGCGAAATCGGCGGGTCTGGTGACAGGCGGTTTTACGTGGCCCGCCCCATCCGCCTGAGCAACCCGGCCTGCCTGCAATGCCACAGCGTGCCGGCGGCCGCGCCAGCGCCCATGGTGGCGCAATACGGGCCCGTGAATGGCTTTGGCTGGAAGCTGGGTGAGGTGGTGGCCTTGCAGGTGGTGGAGGTGCCCAGCAAGCCCGCGCATGACAAGGCGCTGCGCAGCGTGCTGGTGACCGTGGGCTCGCTGGCCTGCGTGTTCGTGCTCTCGGCAGCGGTCTTCCTGCTGCTGCTGCGCCGGCATGTGACCTACCCGCTGGAGCGGCTGACGCAGGCGGCGCATTCGATCAGCGTGGACGGCGCGCATGCCCAGCAGCCGGCTTTTGCGGTGAAGGAGGCGGGGCAGTTCTCCGAGCTGCACGAGGCCATCATCCGGCTGCGGGCCAGCATGGACTCGGCGCTCAAGCGCATCGCTGCCTTCAGCAAGCAAGACGACGACGCGGGCAAATAAGCCATGTGGACCTTGATTGCGATGGCGCTGGCTGCCCTGCTGTGGCTGGTGGTGGTGACCCTGGGGCACGGCGTTGATGCGGAGCCAGATGGCATCAACCTCACGGCGATCCAGTTGGCGGCGATGAGCCTGACGGCGCTGAGCGTGGCGCAGCTTCTGCAGCGGCTGCTGAGCCATCTCTTGCTCGGCAAGAGCGCGACGCAGGGTGCGGGGCGCTCGTCGGACCTGCTGCGCTCGGTGCTGAACGTCACCCTGTATCTGGTGGTGGGCGTGCTGTTCCTGCACTATGGCCTGGGGCAGGACGTGACCAGCGTGCTGGCCACCTCGGCGCTGCTGACGGCCATCCTGGGCCTGGCGCTGCAGCCGACCTTGGGGCACCTGTTTTCCGGCGTGTCCATCGAGATCGAACGCCCGTTGCGGGTGGGCGATTACGTGCGGCGCGACGAGTTGGAGGGGCGTGTGGTCTCGCTGAGCTGGCGGTCGGTCTCGCTCGAAACCGACCGCGGCACGCTGCTGGTGATGCCCAACGCCGAATTCACCAGCCGCTCGGTGGAAATCATCCGCGCCAGCCAGCCCTCGCGGCACCAGATCGTGTTCCACATGGCCAGCAACTGCTCTCCCAGCCAGGTGCTGCGGGTGGCCATGCAGGTGCTGCGCAGCGACATCACGGACATCGTGCCGGTGCCTGCGCCCAGCGTCGTCATCCTCGGTTCCGATCCATTGACCGGCACGCTGCGCTTCGCGGCGCGCTTTTTCACGCTGAAGTTCCTGGACCGCTCCCGCATCGCCTCCCTGTTCATGGAGCGCCTGTGGTTTGCCTTGTCCAGAGAAGGCTTGGCGCTGCCGCAGCGGCCCATGCTGGGCAGCACTGAGGAGGCGGCCGGTTGGCATCTCATGCCAGACCATGGCCCGGCCCAGGAGCAGCTTCTGGCCGCAGAGCTTCCTTTGCCGGCGGCTGCCGGCAGAGCGGCTGCCCCGCAGCCTGCCGCAATGCGCGGCCTGGTTGCGCAATCACTGGCGGGCGTGCCCGCCGCGCTGCGACAGGAACTGCTGGCTGCCGGCCAGCTGGCGCTATACGGGCCCGATGAACGCTGCAACCGGCGCCAGGCGGGCGTGCTGGTGCAGGGCCAGCTGGCGCAGGACAGACCGCCGCAGCCCGAGCAACGCCAGCGCGAGCTGGACTGGCTGCGAGCTCAGGTGGCGCCGTTGCCTTCTCAGTCGCCCTCGCAGTTGCTGAGCGCTGAAGCCATGGTCATGGAGCCCGATCACTTCGAGCGCTTCGTGCAACGCGCCGCGCTGGCCATGGGGCCGCTGGCCCACAGCCTGTGCCTGCGCATCGCGCTGCACACCGATGACCTGAGCCTGGCCCACGCGCTGCTCGCCGAGTCCATCC
>NZ_VIDT01001159.1 GCF_006519715.1 Ideonella azotifigens | reverse complement strand
GAGCCCAGCGCGCTGCAGCAAGTGGCCACCGCGCCCAGCGGCCAGGGCCTGGCCGCGGCCGACTACCTCACCAAGTTCTGGGAGTTGGAACCCAGTGCCAAGCGCGGCACCTTCGTCGTGCGCACCTACCAGCCCAATGCGCTGCTGCCGGCGCACTACTCCAACAACATCAACCGATTGCCGGCCAGTCCCACGCACCCCAGCGACGGCGTCCAGCAGCCCTACAAGAGCACCGAGGCTGCGCTGCAGCTTTCGTTGCGGGCCAAGGTGCTGGAAGACGCGCTGCTGCCCAATGCGGACCTGTGGGTCGCCTTCAGCCAGAAGTCGATCTGGCAACTCTGGAACAGCGCCGAATCCTCCCCGTTCCGCAGTTCCGACTACCAGCCCGAGGTCATGTACACCGTGCCCATTTCGGACAAACTGGGCCTGCTGCCATCGGGGTGGCGCTGGCGCATGCTGCAGGCCGGCATTGCGCACGAGTCCAACGGCCAGCCCGACCCGCTCTCGCGCAGCTGGAACCGGGCCTACCTGGGCACCGCCTTCACGCGCGACGACTACGCGCTGCAGGCCGTCTTCAATCACCGGCTGGCCGAGACCGGCACCGACGACAACCCGCACATCACCGACTACATCGGCCACACCGAGTTGAGCGCCTCCTGGTTCCCGGGCGTGAACACCATGCAGCTGGTGGCGCGCACCTCGTTCAAGTCCTGGTCCAAAGGCTCGCTGAAGCTGAGCTGGAGCCACCCGGTGTTCTCGGACAAGCCAGACGGCCTGCGCTGGTACGTGCAGGCCTTCACCGGCTACGGCGAGACGCTGCTGGACTACAACCACCGGCAGACCAGCATCGGCGTGGGCTTCACGCTGTTCCAGCTGTAGGCGACAAGGCGCCCTCGTCGCCGAAGGCCTGCAGCGCAAACTCGATGAAGCCCTTCAGCTTGGGCGAGCGCTGGCGCTCAGGTGCATAGAGCAAATGCATGGGCCGGCTGGGCAGCGCGTGGCCGGTCAGCAGTTGCAGCAGGCGGCCTTCGGCCAGGTCCGCCGCCACCATCACTTCCGGCAGCATCGCAATGCCCAGGCCGGCCAGCG
>NZ_VIDT01001158.1 GCF_006519715.1 Ideonella azotifigens | reverse complement strand
CAGACGGTCGCCCCTGGCGAACTGGCGGTGCGCACCAATGTGCTGACCGGCGGCGCCACCGCCGCCAGCGCCGGCACCGTGTTCCTCATCCCCGGCCTGCACGAGCTGCACCGCTACCCGCTGCGCGACCAGGTCTATCGCCCGGCGGACAGCGCCACGGCCAACGGCGCCGCGCCCTTCCAGTCGGTCGAAGGCCTGTCGCTGGGTGTGGACCTCTCGGTGCGCTACGCATTGGACCCGGCCCGCGTGGCTGCGATGAGCCGCGACCTTCCCGCGGACCTCGGCAAGGACGTGGTGCAACCGGCGGTGCAAGGCGTGATCTTCAAGGTCTTCACCCGCTACACGGTGCGCGAGATCTTCTCCAGCCGCCGCGCCGAGATCCAGCAGCAGATCGAAGCCGAGCTGCGCCCGCGCCTGGCGGCCGACGGCATCCTGTTGCGCAGCGTGCAGATGGGCAAGGTCGATTTGCCGCCCGACTACCGCGCCGGCATGGACCGCCTGCTGGCCGAGGAACTGGCCACCGAGAAGATGCAGTACACGCTGCAGCTGAAGGAAAAGGAAGTGCAGCAGACGGCGCTTGAAGCCGAGGCGCAAAAGGTGCGCCGCGAGAAGAACGCCGAGGCCAGCGCCCGCGAAACCCTGATCGCCGCACAGGCCCAGGAAGAGGCGATGAAACACGTGCTGCCGTTCAAGCAGAAGCAGATCGAGCAGCGCTCGCTGGAAGCTGAGGCCGACAAGCAAACCCGCATCAAGGGCGCGGAAGCGAATGCCCAGGCGCGCCGCATCGAAAGCCAGGGCGAGGCCGATTCTCGCCAGAAGCTGGCCGATGCCGAGGTCTACCGCCTGCAGAAGGTCGGCCAGGCCAATGCCGAGCAAATGGCCAAGGAAGGCGCGCTGATCACCCGCCACCCGCTGCTGATCCAGAAGACCCTGGCCGACAAGCTGAGCGACAAGATCCAGGTCATCATCGCGCCCCCGCCGGCCAACGGCGACTTCATCGGCAGCGCGCTGGTGGGTGGCATGCAGCGCACCGCGGCGGTTGCGCCGCAGCAGCCGCAAGAAGCTGGGGAAGCGCAATGAACCGGCGCAACCT
>NZ_VIDT01001157.1 GCF_006519715.1 Ideonella azotifigens | reverse complement strand
CCGGTGCCAAAACCTGCAAACGCCGCCGCGCAGGCCGCGGCCACCGGTGGCAGCCAGCCAATGCCGGCCAGCAGCAACAGCACGGCCGCGCCGCTCATCGCCAGGCTGATCTGCCGCTCCAGCCGCTCCGAGCGGTTGACCAGGAAACCGCCCAGCACCATGCCGGCCGCGCCGCACAGCATGTAGCCGGTGACGACAAAAGCCGTGGCACCCAGCGGCAGCCCGTACAGCGTGGACAGCGCCGGGCTGGCGAAACTCTGGATCGCTGCCAACGCCGCGGTCGTGAAGAAGAAGAACGAGAAGCACAGCCACACCGAAGGCAGCTTCAGGAAGGCCATCGGATGCTCGACCGGCGCCGCGGCCGCACCAGCCTTCTCATGGCCCCAACTCCCTTGGCGGTCATCCAGCGCATCGCGGTTCAGGTACAGGATGGCCATGACGGCCAGCGCCAGCAACGCCGTGCCGGCATAGGCCGCACGCACCGAGCCGAAGGCCTCCGTCAGGCCGATCAGGAACACCGGCGATACCGCCCAGCCCAGGTTGCCGCTGATGCCGTGCACCGAGAACGCATGGCCCAACCTCGCCGACGAAACGCGCTTGTTCAGGATCGTGAAGTCCACCGGATGGAACGGCGCGTTGCCCAGGCCGGCCAGCGCCGCAGCGGCCATCAGCCCGCCAAAGCCGCCGGCAAATCCGGCCAGCACCGAGGCCAGGAAAAAACAGCCAATGGCCGCGAACAGGATGGGCCGCGCGCCGGTGCGGTCCACCAGGAAGCCCGACAGCGCCTGGCCCACGCCGGAGATGACGAAGAACACCGTCACCAGCAGGCCGACTTCCGAATAGCTCAGGCCGAACTCGCGGATGAAATGTGGGAACAGCGGTGGCAGCAGCAGGTGGAAGAAGTGCGAGGTGCCGTGCGCCAGGCCGATCAGGCTGATGGTGCGCACGTCGGCGCTGCGTCGGGCCGTCTCCTCGGCCGACAGCGGCAGGCGGGTGTTCGTCGTGGTCGTCGTCATGGCGGCACTGTAGGCAGGGTGCTGGCGTCAGGGTTACGATAGTTCGCCAACGTCTGTCGAATTCATGCCAAACCAGGCC
>NZ_VIDT01001156.1 GCF_006519715.1 Ideonella azotifigens | reverse complement strand
GTCGTGCGTGCTGGTGCCCAGCAGCGTGTGCGGATGGTGGCGAGCGCGGGCCTGGTTCGCGGCGTGGAAGGCGGCCACCGAGCTGCCGAAGTGGCGCGGGTCGCCGCCCACGTCGTTCAGCGAGACGAGGCGGTGGTAGCGGTAGAACGCGGTGTCTTCCATGGCCTTGGCCATCACCGGCGAGGTGAACTGCTGGAAGCGTGCGGCGAAGGCCAGGGCCTGCGTGCGGCGTGCCGGGTCCGGCAGCGTGGCCGCATCGAGCAGCACCTGGCGCAGGAAATCGATGGTGTTCTGTTCGGCCGTGGGGCTGTGGCGGCGCGCATCGGCACAGGCCCAGTCCAGATGTTGGCGGTCTGCATCACTGGGCGGGTTCGGGCCGATGTAGGTGCGATAGACCGGAAAGCCCGCTGCCACCGCCATCAGCGCCTGACGCAGCCCGTTGCGGGTGAAGTCGCAGTTGCGCCGGTCGGACTTGGCGATGCGGTGCAGGGCCTCGGTGAGCCACTGCAGGTCACTGGCCAGCGAGCGGGTCATCACCAGGCGCTTGGCCTCGCGCAGCGTGCGCTCGAAGTCCTGCGTCTGGCCGGTGAACTCGTCGTAGAGCTGCGTGAACGCCGCTTCGTTGCCGCTGTCCACGCTGAGCTGATGGACCTGCACGGCGAAGCGGTAGCCGGTGCCGCCGTGCACGCGCCAGTCCTCCGGCAGGTGCTCGTGCTCGGCGAGGATCTTCTCGACCGAGAGGTACAGCGCGCGCGGCGGCAGGCCTTGCTGCTGGCGCAGCTGCTGGTAGCGGCGCTGCAGGCGCTCGAAGTAGCCGCGCGGGTCGCTCAGCCCGTCCGGGTGGTCCACGCGCAAGCCGGACAGCCGGCCCTCGCCCAGCCAGCGCAGCACCAGCGCATGCGTGGCTTCGAACACGTCCTCGCGCTCCATGCGCAGCGCGGCCAGCGTGCTGATGTCGAAGAAGCGGCGGTAGTTGATCTCGTCGCCGGCCACGCGCCAGAAGGCCAGGCGCCAGGGTTGCTGCTGGATCAGCAGGTCCAGCGCGTCGAAGCTGGCGGGCTCGCCGGGCTTGCCATTGAGGCGCTGCAGCTGCTGCGA
>NZ_VIDT01001155.1 GCF_006519715.1 Ideonella azotifigens | reverse complement strand
GGCGCCAGCCTGAAGGCCGACGCACTCGCCCGCGGCGACGGCGGCAGCATCACGGCCTGGTCGACCGACACGACAGTGTTCGACGGCAGCATCTCGGCCCGTGGCGGCGAGGCCGGCGGCAATGGCGGCTTTGCCGAAATCTCCAGCCAGAAGAACATCGGCCTGAGCGGCAACGTGGACCTGCGCGCCACGCACGGCGCCACCGGCAACCTGCTGCTGGACCCGACAGACCTGCGCATCACCGACACGGCTTCCGGCGGCAGCCAGGACGGCAATGCCACCGACGCCACGGTGGCCGCGGGCGATGCCAACCAGGGCAGCGGCGCGACGCTGAACACCGTCTCGCGCGGCCTGCTCGAAAGCCTTTCGGGCAGCAGCAACATCACGCTGCAGGCCACCGGCCAGATCACGGTGGATGCAATGGCGAACCACCTGATCAACTTCGCCACCACCGCCGGCCACAGCGTGAGCCTGCAGTCCACGCAGAACGGCGGCATCCAGTTCGTCGACCCCAGCACCGAGCTGCGCACGCAAGGCGGCAGCATCACGCTGGAAGCCTTCGGCATTGGCAGCACGCTGAGCAACATCGGCAAGCTGACCAGCAACGGCGGCGCCATCACGCTGAACGCCACCGGCGACGTGCAACTCGCCGGCGCGATCAACGCCGGCAGCGGCGCGGTCACGGTGCAGAGCACGGTAGGCTCGATCAGCAACGCCGCGAGCAGCACGCCGCTGCTCAGTGGCAGCGCGGTCACCCTCAGCGCCGCAGGCGGCTCGATCGGCGCCAGCGGCAACGCCGTCAACACCCACACCGCCAACCTCACGCTGGCCTCGGGTGGCGACATCGTGGCCGGCAGCGACACGCAACTCGCCAGCCTGTCGCTCACCGCCAACCATGTGGCGCCCAGCACCGCCAACGCCTACCAGGTCAGCGCGCCCAACCTGCTGCTGCAGATCGCCGATGGCAGCAGCCTCGGCGTCACGCAGGTCAGCCAGAGCGCAAGCCTGAGCCTCGGCGTCGCGTCCGACCGCTAGCTGCTGCTCGGCACGCTCGACGTTGGCAGCGGCACGCTGGACCTGCGCAGCACCGGCGGCAACCTC
>NZ_VIDT01001154.1 GCF_006519715.1 Ideonella azotifigens | reverse complement strand
CTGGTCATCTGGCCCGGCTGGCAGGCCCGCACCTGGATCTGCTGGGCTTCGCGGCCGGCAGGGCAGGTGGCACCGGCAGTGCAGGCCGTGGGCGCGGTGGTGCAGGAGGTGTGGGGCGCTTGAGCGCGGACAATGCAGGCCCCGACTCTGCTTGCCGAATGTGAACGCCCTGCCCTTGCTCCCCCGCGATTTCGACGCCGCCATCGTGGACCTGGACGGTACGATGGTCGATACCCTGGGGGACTTCGACCTGGCGCTGAACCGCATGCTGGCCGAGCTGGGCCTGCCGGCGGTCGGCCGCCAGTTCATCGAACACACGGTGGGCCAGGGCTCGGAGCATCTGATCCGCTGCACGCTGGCCGAGGTGGGCGCTGTGGCTGAGCTGTATGACGCGGCCTGGGCGGCTTATCAGCGCCACTACGATGCAGTCAACGGCGAGGCGGCAGAGGTGTATGCCGGCGTGGTCGAAGGCCTCGCGGCGATGCGCGCGGCGGGCTGGCGCCTGGCCTGCCTGACCAACAAGCCGGGTGCCTTTGCCAAGCAACTGCTGGCCCGCAAAGGCCTGGCGCCGTTTTTCGAGCTGAGCTTTGGCGGCGACGCGTTCGAGCGCAAGAAGCCGCACCCCTTGCCGCTGCAAAAGACCTGCGAGGCGCTGGGCACCTTGCCTGCGCGCACGCTGATGATTGGCGACTCGCGCAACGACGCGCAGGCCGCGCGTGCGGCGGGTTGCCCGGTGGTGCTGGTGCGCTACGGCTACAACCATGGCGAGCCGGCCGAAAGCGCGGCGCCGAATGCGGTGGTGGACAGCCTGGTCGAACTGCTGCGCTGAGCGAGTGCTCTTCAGCTGTCCAGGTCGAAGCCGAAATTCAGGATCGCGGTGGTCGGGCGGCGGATGGGCTGGAAGCGCATCGCGCGCACCGCTTCCATCGCCGGCTGGTCCAGCCGCGGGTTGCTGCTTTGCACCACATTGGTATCGGTGACCTCGCCGGCGTTGTTCACGTCGATGCGGATCTGAACCGTGCCCTTGCGCAGCCGGCGCATCAGCGAGTCCGGGAACTGCGGTTCACGGCCGTTCATGATGACCAGCTGCACGGGGCTCAG
>NZ_VIDT01001153.1 GCF_006519715.1 Ideonella azotifigens | reverse complement strand
CATCGTCTCGCTGGTCGACCCCGGCGAGGCCGGCGCGCAGTTGCTGCTGGTGGCCAGCGACGTGACCGAGCAGCGCGCCGCAGACGAGGCGCGGCTGGAAGCCGCCATTGCCCAGCGCGAGATGCTGGTCAAGGAAGTGCACCACCGCATCAAGAACAACCTGCAGGGTGTCGCCGGCCTGTTGCAGCAGAGCGCACAGCGCACGCCGGCCGCCGGCCCGGCGATTGCCGAAGCCGTCAGCCAGGTGCATGCGATTGCCCAGGTGCACGGGCTGCAGGTCGGCATGACCGGGCCGCTGCGGGTGCGCGGCGTGATGGAGGCCATCGCCCAGTCGGTGCAGCGCATGTTCGGGCGGCAGATCGAAGTGGAAGTGCAGGGCCCGGCACCGCATCGCTTCGCGCTGACCGAGGCCGATTCGATCCCGGTGGCGCTCACCGTCAATGAGTTGCTGACCAACGCCATCAAGCACAGCGAGGGCGGCGTGATCGTCTGCCGCATGATTTGCGGCGAGGCGGAGGTGAGCCTGTGCGTGTTGAATCCAGGCCGGCTGGCGCCGGACTTCAGCCTGGCGCAGATCCCTTCGGGCATTTCCGGCCTGGGCCTGGTGCGGGCCTTGTTGCCGCGCAAGGGCGCAACGATTTCGCTGACCCAGGAAGGCGAGGCCGTGGTGGCACGGTTGCGCCTGGTGCCGCCGGCAGTCGCCCTGCTGGAGCCGCTGTGAGCGTCCCGATTTTCCCCCACCATATTTGGTGACCTGGTTCGCAGCAGTTCAGCGAAAATCCCACGCATGGTCGATCCCCTCTCGATGAACAGCAAAGGCAAGGTCCTGGTGGTCGATGACGACCGCCTGGTCCTGGCCACCGTCACCCACGGGCTGTCGCGCGCGGGGTTCGACGTGATCGACGCCGACAACGGCGACGATGCGATCCTGCTGGCGCGTGAGCACCGGCCGGACCTGGCGCTGCTGGACATCCGCATGGAAGGCAAGTCGGGCTTCGACGTGGCCGACTACCTGCGCGAGTCGCTGTCCATGCCCTTCATGTTCCTCTCGGCCTTCGCCGATGCGGCCACGGTGGCCAAGGTCAAGGAACTCGGTGCCGTGGCCTACCT
>NZ_VIDT01001152.1 GCF_006519715.1 Ideonella azotifigens | reverse complement strand
CCGCCGGGCTGATGGCCTCGCTGCCGCTGATCAGCGGGGCGGTCGCGGTGGTCGAACATTCGGCCAGCGGCCCGGCCGCAGCGGCGCGCTTCCTGCACGGCTATGTCGGCGGCCTGTTTGGCAAGGCGGCTTTCGGCACGGTCTTCGCACTGCTGGCCGCCCCCATCGGCGCGCCGTGGGCCTTGCTGTGGGCCTGCGCCAGCGCCTGCGCAGTGCCACTGCTTTTCGCGCCCTCGCGGACTGCGGCCCACGCATGACCCTGGCTGGCACGACCGGGCAACCCTGCCTGAAACAGGGCCGCGTATCGTTTTCGATACCATGCGGCTTCCACAAGTGGAAGACACGCCGGCATGGGAGAAGTCACGCTTTTGATCGGACGCGCACGCGAAGGCGACCGCGCTGCCATCGACCGAATTTTCGAGTTGCTGTACCCGGAGCTGCGACAGATCGCCCACCGCCGTCTGTCGCGCGGCGCACGGGACGGCCTGATCGAAACCACGGCACTGGTCAACGAGTGCTACATGAAATTCGTGCAGCGGGACCGACTGGCCCCTTCCGACCGTGCGCATTTCCTGGGCTATGCCGCGGCCGTGATGCGCTCCATCATCGTGGACGCCGCACGCGCCGCGCAGAGCGACCGGCGCGGCGGCGATGTGCAGCAGGTGACGCTCAACTCCGAGTTGCTGGGCAGCATTGCCGATCCGGCCGACGAGATCCTCGAAGTGCACGCCGCGCTGCAGGACCTGGACGCGGTGGATGCGCGGCTGGCCCGCGTCGTGGAGATGCGCTACTTCGGCGGCATGGAAGACGCCGAGATCGCCGAGGCGCTGGGGCTGTCGCGCCGTACCGTGAGCCGGGACTGGGACAAGGCCAGGCTGCTGCTGGCGCACGCGCTGCGGGGCTGACGCCGCAGCGTCCGATCAGGACCCCTTCATGAAGCCGCTCACCCCGTTTGCGGCACAGTGGTCCGCGCTCAGCGCGTTGCTCGACGAAGCCTTGAACCTGCCCGCGCCGGACCGCGAGGCCTGGCTGGCCGGGCTCAGCGGCGAAAGGCTCACCCACCGTGAGGCGCTGGGCGCGCTGCTGGCCCGCCAGGCCGACATCGAGACC
>NZ_VIDT01001151.1 GCF_006519715.1 Ideonella azotifigens | reverse complement strand
ATGTCGGGCAGCGTGGCGTTGTGGTGGGCGCGGATGGCCGCGGCGCTGGCGTGGGCCTTGTCGTGTGTGGTGTGGGCGTCGGCCACCAGCAGCACCGGGAAGCCCAGCGCGGCTGCGCGGCGAGTGGTGGTGTCCACGCAGAACTCGGTCGCATAGCCGCAGATCGCCAGCTGCTTCACGCCCCAGCCCTGCAGCGTCTCCTGCAGCTCGGTGCGCAGGAAGGAATCGGGTGTCGTCTTGCGGATGAAGGTGTCGCGCGCATCGGTCTTCAGCCGGCGCTCCAGTTGCCAGCCGTCACTGCCATGGGCCAGCGAGCCGCTGGCGCGCTCGTGCTGGATGAAGACCACCGGCACGCCGGCCGTGCGGGCCTGGGCGGTCAGGGCGTTGATGCGGTCGACGACCGCATCGGCCTCGAAGGGGCGCGGCGAGTCGTCGAACAGGCCGCATTGCACATCGATCACGAGCAGGGCAGTTTTCATGGCGCTGGGTCTGTCGTTCAGGAAGAAGGCTGATTCTCCACGACCTTCTCCACGGCCGGACGCCGGCCCGGCCAGCGGGGCGGTCTTTGCGCCAGCTTTGGCTCAGGACTGCCAGATCGTGTTGACCGTCAGCGTGCGCAGCCCTGCCTGCTCGCAGCCGAGGTGGCTGGGGGAGCCGTGTGCCACATCGGTGAAGGCCCAGGCCAGGCCCAGTTCGCGGGCTCGCTGCAGGCGGGCCTGCAGCAGTGCGCGGTGATGGCCCTGGCGGCGATGGCTGGGCAGCGTGAAGCTGTTGCCAAGGAAGCCGACGCCGCCTGCATCAAGTGACACATGCAGCGTGGCCCAGGCGCAGGGCTGGCCGGCGCTGTCCTGGCACAGGAAGACCTGGAACTCGTCTGTGGCGTAGAAGTGGCGCTTGCGGGCGCGCTTCTCGGCGCTGAGCTGCAGGCCTTCATGTTGCTGCAGCAGGTCCAGGAACAGGTCGGCCTGGTCGGGCCGCAGCTGCTGAACCTGCGGCGTGGCCGGCTGCGGCGCCAATGCCGCGGGCGCCGCGGCGAGGTAGCACAGCGTGTAGCCGGGCCGGTAGCCCCGGCTTTGCAGGAAAGCGCTGGTGCTGGCGTCCACGCTGTCCGGC
>NZ_VIDT01001150.1 GCF_006519715.1 Ideonella azotifigens | reverse complement strand
CGCAGCCATCGCGTGGTAGTCGGTGGCCGAAGGCGTGACGGCGAAGTGCTGCGCGTCGATGCGCAGCGCCAGGTTGCCGCCGGTGCCGGCGAAAAAGCCTTGGTGCGACAGCGCCAGGCACAGGTCCACCACGGTCTGGCGTTCGGCAGCGTGTTTCATGCGGCGGACTCCAGCGCGGCAGGCACCGGCAACGCGCCGGGCTGGGGCGTGTTCAGCCGGCGGTACAGCGGCGCGAGCCGGGTGCGCACTTCCTTGAAGGTCTCGAACTGGTCCTGGTGCAGGCGCTGCAGTGCGAGGTTGGGCGCGTAGGTCGCGCGCACGCGCCGCATGCCGTCCAGCTCATCGAATCTCAGCTCGCCCAGCGCCACCGCGGCAATGAAGGCCGCGCCAATGGCATTGGCCTGGATCGGGCTGGCCAACTGGCGAATGGGCTGGCCGGTCACGTCGGCCATGATCTGGCACCAGACGTCCGACTGCGCGCCGCCACCAACCGCCGTGATGGTGCCCACGTCTCGGCCCAGCAGCCGCGCAAACGGCTCCAGCATCCAGCGCGTGTTCAGCGCCACGCCTTCGAGGAAGGCGCGGAAGATGTCTTCGCGCGAATGCGCCAGCGACAGGTTCAGCAGCCCGGCACGCAGGTGTGGGTCGTCCACCGGCGTGCGCTCACCCATCAGCCAGGGCGTGTAGATCAGCCCGCGCGCACCGGGCGGCACGCGCGCGGCGATCTTGTTCAGCAGCTCGTAGACGGCGGGGTGCTCTTCGTCGCTGGCCAGCTCGTCGGGGTGGTAGAGGATGCGGTCGCGCAGGAACGAGAGGTTGGCGCCGGCAGTCGACTGCAGCGCCATCGCCAGGTAGCGGCCGGTGACCGCGCAGGGCACGGCCGCGAGCTTGTGGCGCACATCGGTCTTCATCTTCGGCACATGGGCACCCAGCCATGAAGAAGTACCTAAATAGAGGTGGGCTTGATGGTCGCCCACCGCGGCGCCGACCGCCACCGCCGAGTTGTCCATCGCGCCGGCCACCACCACGGTGCTGGCCGGCAGCCCCAGCGCCGCCGCCACCTCGGGCAGCAGCGGGCCGAGGATGGCTGTGGACTTCACCAGCGGCGGCAGC
>NZ_VIDT01000115.1 GCF_006519715.1 Ideonella azotifigens | reverse complement strand
CAGTCTGGCCTGGTGCGCGCTCTGGGGCTTGTCGAGACAGCCGACACCGGGCTGGTTGCAGACGCGACCCGGCAGTGATTTGAGCGTGATCGCGGTGCAGCCACCGGCCGAGCGTGGCCGCCACTGGACGCCGCAGGAGCGCGACGATGCACTCGCGCAGCTGAGCCAGGCCATCCGCGGGGCGGCACCGGGCACGGTGCTGGTGACGGCTGAAACCTTCTTCCCGGAACCTCCACCGCGTGTCGCATGGGGCGCCTGGCTCGACCTCGTAAAGCTGATCCGCGCGCGCGGCGTGCACGTGTTGGTCGGCATGCCGCACATGCTGCGCGACGAGACCGGGCTGCACATGATCAATGCCGTGGTGCAGCTCTCGCCCGAGCGGCAGTCGTTGTATGCCAAGGAACGGCTGGTGCCGGGCGGCGAATACCTGCCCTGGCCGGAGACCCTGGGCCCCGTCTATGCGCAGGTCTTCGAGAAGGCCCGCACGGGTCAGCAAGCGGGGCCACCGGAACTGACCGGGCCGCTGTTCGCCAGCGGCCAGCCGGTTGGTGCGTCGATCTGCCACGAGCTGTCGTTTGCGCTGACGATGAGCGAGCGGGCCCGCGAGGCGACCTGGCTGGTCAACCTGGCCGACGACATGTGGATCGACAACGCGCTGTACCGCCAGCAGATGGTGTCGGTGGCCCGGCTGCGCGCGATGGAGGCCGGCAAGACGCTGCTGCGGGTGAGCCAGGGCGCCACGTCGATGCTGGTCTCGCCGGAGGGTGAGGTGCTGGCCAGTGCGCCAGACGCCAACGCCCGCCTGATGCCTTTGCAGGTTCAGACCCGAGAGGGCCGCACGCCTTACCAGCGCGCGGCCGAATGGCTGGTGCTGCTGCCGCTGACCCTTGCGGTCGCCTGGTGCCTGGTGGCACTCGGCCGCCGCGTCCTCTTCCCCCGCCCGATGTCCAACCCGACGACGACGCCATGAAGCCCATTTTTTCGCACCGCCGCCGTGCCGGTCCGCCGCGCGCCCGTGGCATCACGCTGGTCGAGTTCGCCATCGTGTTTCCGCTGGCCACGCTGTTCGTGCTGAGCCTGATCCAGGTCGGCATGGTCTACATGGCCAAGCTCACGCTGAACCACGCCACGTTCATGGCGGCCCGGGAAGGCTCGCTGCACAACGCCAACGAGAGCTACATCCGCGAGGCCTTGATCCGTGGCCTCAGCCCGTTCTACCAGAACAGCACAAAGACCAGCGACAGCGACCGCCTGTTCGCGGCCTACTTGGATGCACAAAAAGCCAACAAATCATTCAATCCCTACAAGGCCGAGATCGAGATCCTGAGCCCGTCGCCGGACACCTTCACCGACTTCGGTGTCAAGGATCCCAAGACCAAGGTCACCTACATCCCAAACGACAACCTGGAGTACCGGGACGTGGGCGTGACTGGCGGCAAGTCCAAGCAGAACATCCGCGACGCCAATCTGTTGAAGATCCGCGTGCGCTATGGCTACGAACTGAAGGTGCCGCTGATCGGGGGCATGCTGTCTCGCATGATGTGCGGCGGCAAGATTGGCGTGCAGGCCTACGGCAATGTGCAACCGTGGAACGCCCTGATCCTGACCTCGCAGCCCACGGACTGCCTGAAGTACTACCAGCGCCCGCTCAGCGACGACAAGGTCTACATGCCAATCGAGAGTTACGCGATCGTCGAAATGCAGTCGCGTGCAGAACAAGCCAAGTGAAGAAGGAGTAGTGAGTTGAACAACATTCGATGGGCCGCAACGGCCATGGTCATGGTTTCCCTGGCGCTGAGCGCCTGCGGCGGCGGCGGCAACGAATCCGGCCCGCCGGATGCCATCCAGGCGTCGCCCGCGGCGGTGGCCGTTACCGGTCCCGCCGGTGCTTGCGCCACCGGGCTCGGCCCAACCGTTTACCTGTATGGCGGCACCCCACCTTACAAGCTGAAGAATTCGGTCCCGATGGCGCTCGCGCTGGACAAGAGCACGGTCGGATTGAGTGGCCAGGGCTTCACGGTGACCTTCACCAATGGCGTCTGCCTGGATGGCATGCCGGTGTCCGTCGAAGACGACATGGGCCGCATCATCGAGGTGATGTTCACCAACCAGATGGGGAGCTGAAATGCGCTTGGCCAGGCGGATCGCGGCCCTGGCGCTGTTGGCGGGCTTGGTTCCCGGCGCGTCCGCATGGGCAGGCGGTGAGCCCGGGCGCGTTCAGGTGTGCCGGGTCGGCGCAGTCGAGCTGATCGTGGGCGGCCAGGCGGCTGGGCAGGACTGCCAGCCAGGCGATCAGCGCCGCAAGCTCCAGGCCAGCCCGGCCACCACGGGCGAAACCGGAATTCCGACCGGCGTGCAGAAGGTGCGGGACCAGGAGCGCCGGCGCATCCTCGAAGAAGAGCTGGCGCGCGAGCAGGCCGCGATGAGCGACCTGCAAAAGCAGGGTGCGACAGCCGACCCGGGCAGCCTCGCCCGCACCCAGTCGAATCTCGTGGCGCTGCGGCAGGAATTGGCGCGCAGCAGCACGCCATGAGCCTCGCCCAACCGGGCGCGACTGGCCTGTCGCGCGAGCAGATGCTGGCGGTGTATGGCTTGACGCCCTTGCTGATGGCCGTGGTGGTGCTGGACCTGGTCGCCTTCCAGGGCCATGGCCGGCAACTGTTGCCGCACAGCCCGGCCTCGCTGCCCGTCTACAGCCTGGTGTTCGGGTTCCCGCACGTGCTGGCGAGCTTTTTCCTGCTGGGCGACCGCGAGTTGGCGCGTGGCGCGATGCCGGTGCTCTGGCCCTCCGCCCTGATCGCGTCGGTCAGCGCGGTGCTGGCGCTGTCCGTGCTGAACTCGCGTCAGATCGGCCTGGCGCTGATCCTGACGACCATGGTGCACGTGGTCGGCCAGCAGGCCGGCTTGGCCGCAGGCCAGGCCGGCCTGCGGCGTTGGCCATGGGCCACGCGGATCTGGCGCCTCCTGATGGCAGGCGTGGGCTGTGCGGCCGGCGCGGCAATTGGCGGCGAGGCCATGATCGCCGTGGTCGAGGCGCCCGAACCGTGGTTGCTGATGGCCGGCGTCTGCCTGCTGCTGGCGACACCGCTGGGCGTCTGGCTGGCCTGGCAGGCACGCCGGGCCGGTGGTGACATCCGCGCATTGTTCGCCATCCAGGCCACGGCGATGGCCGGCTACGCGCTGGTGCTTTTGGGTTACCCGCTGCTGAGCATCTGGCTGTTCCGCTGCGTTCATGACGTGACGGCCTTCATGGTCTACGGCACGGTGGCGAACGCCCGCATGCGCGCAGCACCCGGCGCCAACCGGCTGTACGCCTGGCTGGGCCTGCGAGGGGCGATCACCGGCTGGGTGCTGTGGCCGCTGTCCATCGTGCTGACCGCTGTGGCAGCACTGGCGCTGCCCGGCGTGGTGCTGGTCGCCCTGTCCTGGACCCACTACCTGGCCGAACACCGGATCTGGCGCGTTGGCTCGCCGCTGCGGCGCTGGCTGGCGCTGCGCTGAGCCAGCTTTTCAGCGGTGCGCACCCATCAAGCGCCCCACCGTCCCATCCGCCTTCAGCTTGTCGAACGCCGCCTTGGTGCGCGCCACGGTCTCGTCCGGCGTGGCCTTGCTATAGGCCATGTAGATGCCGGTCGTCAGCGCGTCCAGCGTCAGCACTTTTTCGAGTTTTGCAAAGGGAATGCCGGCCTCGGTGCAGAAAGCCTGTGCGTCGCTTTCGGGCAGGGGGACGAGTTCGACCTGGCCGCTGAGCAGCTTGCGGAAGTTGTCGACGTTCTGGGACGAGGTGATCAGGCGCTCGAAGCCCTGGTCCTTCAGGTACTGCTGGCGCAGGTCGTCGCGCATCACACCGATGCTGTAGCGCCTGGCGTCTTCGAGCTTGCGCACGGCAATGTCCTGGCGCTCACGCAGCTTGTAGAGGTGGTACTCGAGGCGCATGAATTCGCCGGCCCACTTGAACTGGGTTTCCCGTGCGGGCGTTCGCGCGATCAGGTAGATCAGCACGTTGGGCTCCTGCAGCGCCATGTCGTAGGCGCGGGCCCAGGGGTAGATGCCGATGCGGTGGTCGGTGAGGCCGGCGTTCTGCAGGCTGGCTTCGACGATCTCGCTGGCCGGGCCGGCGACCTTGCCGTCCTTCAGCACCACGTAGGACGAGGCTTCGGCAACAACCTTCAAGGTCTGGGCATGCAGGCTCGTGACGAGCAGCGAAGCGGCCAGCGCCAGCAGGCGAAACAGCGGGATGGAATGCTTCATCGAAAGCTCCTGGGACTAGTTCGAGACGCGGTTGCGGCCCCGGTTCTTGGCGCGGTAGAGGGCTTCATCGGCACGCTGCATCAGCTCATCGAAGCGGTGCATGGTCTCTTCGTCGAACTGCGCGACGCCAATGCTCAGCGTGACGTGCAGCGCCACCAGCGAACCGGTGTGCGGCAGGCCCATCTGCAGCAGCCGTGCGCGCAGCCGCTCGGCCGCGGCAACGGCCTGCTCGGCATCCAGCGCCGGCAGCAGCACGGCAAACTCCTCGCCACCGATGCGGGCGCAGAAGTCGCCCGAGCGGGTGAAGGTCTGCTTCAGCGCATCGGCCACGGCCTGCAGGCACTGGTCGCCGTGCGCGTGGCCGTAGGTGTCGTTGTAGCGCTTGAAGTAGTCGACGTCGCAGACCAGGAGCGACAGCGGCAGCTGCTGGCGCCGCGCACGGCGCAGCTCGGTTTCCTTGACCTCGTCGAAGTGGCGGCGGTTGGCCAGGTCGGTCAGCGGGTCGGCGCGTGACAGCCGCTCCAGCCGGGTGTTGACCGCGCGCAGCTCGGTGGTCTTGGCGTCCACCAGGTCAGCCAGGCGGTCTCGGTGCGCGGCCAGTTCGCGTTCGTCGCGGTGCTGGCGCGCCAGGTAGTCCGACAGGTTGCCCTGCAGGTGGTTGACGCCGGCTTCGAGCAGGGTGAGCTCGTCGCGATGGGCGGCAGCGCGCTGCAGCTGCAGCCGCCGGCCCAGGGTCTCGGGCGTCAACGTGGCCAGGTGGCGAGCGATGCGCCGCACGTGCACCGTGACCGAACGGTGGAACAGCCACATGATGAGGCCTGCCAGCAGCACCGACTGCAGCACCTGCGTCAGCACGATCTCCAGCAACTCACCGCGCAGCCGCAGCCACAGCAGGCGCTCGTCGCCCTGCAGCGTGAAGTCGCCAATTACTTCGACCGCGCCCGGATACGGGCTGTAGCTCAGCTCGCGCTGCAGTGTCGGGGCGCGGCCGCCTTCGGGCGCGCCGGGCTTGCGCTGCTGCAGCACCTCCGGCGAGCGGCCGGACTGGCGCAGCCTCAGCTCGATGCGGCCGACCGACTGCACCTGCGCCATGCTCGCCATGTGGGCCAGCAAGTCCTCGCGGTCCATCTCCCAGATGGCCTTGGCCAGCGCGCGCTGGAACACGTCGCCAATCAAGGCCAGCTCGGTGTTCATGGTCGCCACATTGGCCTGCCAGGCCAGCCAGGTGCGTGCAGCCACGCTGAGCCCGGTGAACAAGAGGCTGAACACCAGCGTGGCCAGCACCAGTTTGCGGCCCAGCGAATGGCCGAGCACGGTGTCGGACGGATGGTCGGGCGCAGCGGGCTGGGCGTCCACCGCCGGCTCGCCCGCGGGCATCGCAGGCTCAGCCGATGATGCTGGGCTGACGCCGTGATCGGCCGCGGCGCGGGCCTCACAGCCAGCGCTTCTGGATGCGCTCATAGCTGCCGTTTTTCTTGATCGTCTCCAGGCCCTTGCGGAAGCGCTCGACCACCGCGTCCGGCGTGCCCAGGCTGAACGCCATGTTCAGGCCTTCTTCGCTGCCCACATCGGGCAGGTGCAGCGCGCGGACCAGCAGCTTGGCGGGATCGTCGCCAGTGCGGCGCACCAGGTACAGCGCGTTCAGCTCGTTGGAGATCCACAGGTCGACCCGGCCCTGCTTGAGCTTTTCGTAGTTCAGTTCGTACTTGCTGCTGGACTGCAGGTTCTGCCCCAGCAACAGGCCTTTGCTCGCCAGGTACTGCTCGCCAGCGTCTTCATGCACGGTGGCGATCTGGTACTTGCGCGCATCCTCCAGCCGCGTGAGCTTGACGGGCCGGGCGGCCAGCGCAAACAGGTACCAGCGCGTGGGCGCGACCACGCCCACCCACTTGAACAGCTTCTCGCGCTGCGCCGTGCGGGAGATCGAATAGATCAACACATTCGGTTCGTTCAGCGCGGTGTTGTAGGCCCGCGCCCAAGGCATCACCTGGATCGCCGTCGGCTGGCCTAGCGCTTCCAGCACCGCCCGCACGATCTCCGTGCTCAGGCCGGTGACCTTGTCGTCCTGCGTCATGTTGTACGGCGGCAGCTCCTCGGTGAGGATGCGCAGCTCGGCCGGCGCCGCAGCAAGGCTCAGCCCCGGGCAGGCCAGCGCACCCATCGCGCCCAACAGGCAGGTGACGGCGTCTCGGCGGTTGGGCAGCGCAGCAGCTGGCATGGCAGGCGTAGGAGCGGACAACGGGGGCAGCAGGAGGCGGCGGCGGAAAGTTCCGCCATCGTCTGTGCTATCGGCTGGAACACCAAGGACTTGAGCCAGCTGAGGCTGGCCAGACCGAAGCGGATAATCCCACGCCGATGAACGCCTCTTCAGTCCCCGCCACGCCCAAGCCGGACGCACCACCGCCGCGCAGCCGTTTGTCGCTGTACCTGGACCTGATCCGCTGGAACCGGCCTGCCGGCTGGTTGCTGCTTTTGTGGCCTACGCTGGCCGCGCTGTGGATGGCGGCGGACGGTTTCCCGGGCTGGCATTTGCTGGCGGTCTTCACGCTGGGCACGGTGCTGATGCGCAGTGCCGGCTGTTGCGTCAACGACGTGGCCGATGCCGAGTTCGACAGGCATGTGAAGCGAACCGCACAGCGGCCAGTGACCAGCGGCGCGGTGAGCAAGCAGGAGGCGCTGGCTGTGGGCGCGGTGCTGGCACTGCTCGCCTTCGGGCTGGTGCTGACGACCAATCCGCCGACGATCTGGCTGTCCGTCGTGGCGCTGGCGGTCACGCTGCTGTACCCGTATGCGAAGCGCGTGGTGTCGATGCCGCAGGCCGTCCTTGGCGTGGCCTTCAGCTTCGGCATTCCGATGGCCTTCAGTGCAGTGCAAGGTGGGCAGGACTGGGCACTGGCGGCCATTCCGGCGGCCGTGCCGGCATTGGCCTGGTGGCTGCTGGTGGGCAACCTGTTCTGGGTGCTGGCCTACGACACCGAATACGCGATGGTCGACCGCGACGACGACCTGAAGATCGGCATCAAGACATCGGCCATCACGCTGGGCCGCTTCGACGTGGCCGGCGTGATGCTGTTCTACGGCGCCTACCTGATCAGCTGGGGCGCGCTGGGCCACGGGCTGGGCCTGCTGAAGACCTACCTCATCGGCATCGCCGCCGCGGCGCTGCAGGTCGGCTGGCACTTCACGATGATCCGCCACCGCTCGCGCGATGGCTGCTTCCGTGCCTTCCGGCTCAACCACTGGGTGGGATTTGCGGTGTTCGCCGGGACTGTGATCTCGTACTTGCCAAGCTGACGCGGGTCGAGCGCCGGGCCGCCCCAAGCCGGCCCGCATCCCCTCGGGGGGCCGCTTGGCGTGCCCGCCAAGCGAGAGGCGCCATCAAGCCCCAAACTCGTCGCCCAGTTCCTTGGCCCGGTTCTTCGCGGCCAGCATCGCGAACATGAAATGCTGCTTCACGCCATGCGCTTCCAGCACGTTGAGCGCGGCGAAGGTGGTGCCGCCCTTGGACGTGACACGCTCGCGCAGCACTTCGGGCGAGTCGCTGGATTGGCGGGCCAGCTCGGTTGCACCAGCGAAGGTGGCCAGCGCCAGTTCGCGGCCGGCTTCGGCGCTCAGGCCCATCTGTTCCGCAGCCTGGACCATGGCTTCGATGAAGTAGAAGACATAGGCCGGGCCAGAGCCTGACAGCGCGGTCACCACGTCCAGCTGCTCCTCGCGTTCGACCCACAGGCTGCGGCCGGTGGGCGCCAACAGCTGCTCGATCTGCAGTCGCTCGTCCAGCGTGACCTGGGCCATGGCGAACAGCCCGGCAATGCCTTGGCCGATCAACGCGGGCGTGTTGGGCATGCTGCGCACCACGCGCTCGCTGCCGGTGGCGCGGGCAATCGCCTGCACGCGGATGCCGGCCATCACCGACAGGTGCAGCGCCTGGCCGACATGGCCGGCGCAGGGCGCCGCAGCGTCGGCAAACAGCTGCGGCTTGATGGCCCACACCACCAGCCCGGCCTGCGCCAGCGCCGGGCCGGCCATCGGCAGCACCCGCACGCCGAACTGGGCAATCAACCGGTCCGCCTGCTCGGCCGAAGGCTCGACCACGGTGATGGATTCGGCCGCATGGCCGGATTTCAGCAGCCCGCCGATCAACGCACTGGCCATGTTGCCCCCGCCGATGAAGGCGACGCGGGAAAGGGCTGGCGCGGTGGCCGGCGACGGGGCGTGAAAGGGCGTGGCAGTGCTCATGCCGGCGAGTGTAGAGAAATGCCGTGTTCAGCGGCCGGACCGTCCCCTGTAGAGGGCATTCCGCCGATACAGATGCAGGCCGACCCGGGGACTTCATGCAAAACTTGCATAGCCCTCGGTGACAAATTCGGCGGCTCCGGGCCTAGAGTGCGGCCAGCGTCACGGCGGCCCCCATGAGACGGCCTGCCGCAGGCGCGCACACCCGAGAATTCCCTGGAGATTTCGCGTCATGTCTTCGCCGCTTTCCTTTGTTCACCCCACGCCGGACAGCCCCTGGGGCACCTACCTGTCGCAGGTCGACCGCGTCGTCCCCTATCTGGGCAACCTGGCCCGCTGGGCCGAGACGCTCAAGCGCCCCAAGCGCACGCTGATCGTCGACGTGCCCATCGAGCTGGACAACGGCACCGTGGCGCACTTCGAGGGCTACCGGGTGCAGCACAACCTGTCGCGCGGCCCGGGCAAGGGCGGCGTGCGCTACCACCCGGATGTGACGCTGGAAGAAGTGATGGCGCTGTCGGCCTGGATGACCGTCAAGACCGCTGCGGTGAACCTGCCGTTCGGCGGCGCCAAGGGCGGCATCCGCGTCGATCCGAAGCAGCTGTCGATCAAGGAACTGGAGCGCATGACGCGCCGCTACACCAGCGAGATCGGCCTGATCATCGGCCCGCAGAAGGACATCCCGGCGCCGGACGTGAACACCAACGGCCAGATCATGGCCTGGATGATGGACACGTACTCGATGAACACCGGCTCCACCGCCACCGGCGTGGTCACCGGCAAGCCGCTGCACCTGGGCGGCTCGGCCGGCCGCATCAAGGCCACCGGCCGCGGCGTGTTCGTCACCGGCAGGGAAGCGGCCCGCCGCATCGGCCTGGACCTGAACGGCGCGCGTGTCGCGGTGCAGGGCTTCGGCAACGTGGGTGGCTCGGCCGCCGAGCTGTTCGCCCAGGCCGGGGGCAAGATCGTCGCCGCGCAGGATCACACCGGCACCATCTACAACGCCAACGGTTTCGACCTTGGCGACCTGATCCCGCACGTCACCCACACCGGCGGCGTGGCCGGCTTCAAGGGCGCCGACGTGATGAACTCGGAAGAGTTCTGGGACGTCGATTGCGATATCCTGATCCCGGCCGCGCTCGAAGGCCAGATCACCGAGGACCGCGCCCGCCGCATCAAGGCCAGGCTGGTGCTCGAAGGCGCCAACGGCCCGACGGTGCCCAAGGCCGACGACATGCTGTTCGAGCGCAACATCCTGGTCGTGCCGGACGTGATCTGCAACGCTGGCGGCGTGACCGTCTCGTACTTCGAATGGGTGCAGGATTTCTCCAGCTTCTTCTGGAGCGAAGACGAGATCAACGTGCGCCTGGACAAGATCATGGTCGACGCGCTGAAGAAGATCTGGGACACCGCCGACCGCCACAAGATCACGCTGCGCACCGCGACGTTTGCGGTGGCCTGCGAGCGCATCCTGATCGCCCGCGAGGAGCGTGGCCTGTACCCGTAAACCGACGGACATGCCCCTGAGTGGGGCTGCTTCGCCTCATGCGCACGACAAGGCCACCTCCCGAGGTGGCCTTTTTCATGGCCGGCCATTGACGACAATGGACGCCCGTTGACTGCCACCTGCCTGCCATGCGCCGCCGCCTCGCCTTGCTGCTCCTGCCTGTTGTCGCCTTGCTGAGCAGCGCCACCGCCTGGGCGCAGGCCTGGCCAACGCGAGCGGTGCACATCGTCGTGCCGGCACCTGCCGGCAGCTCGGTGGACCTGACTGCAAGGCTGTTGGCCGACAAGCTGAAGGATCGCTGGGGCCAGCCGGTGGTGGTGGACAACAAGCCAGGCGCCGGCGGCATGCTGGGCGTGGACGCGGCCGCCAAGGCCGCGCCGGACGGCTACACGATCGCGGTCGGCTTCAATGGCCCGGTCGCCTTTGCGCCCTTCATGTACCGCAAGCTGCCGTACGACCCGGCCAAGGATTTGGTCCCGGTGGTGATGACCACGCTGCAGCCCAATGTGCTGGCGGTCAGCGCTTCGCTGCCGGTGAAAAACGTCAAGGACTTCATCGCGCTGGGCAAGGCCAAGGCCGGCAAGATGAACTACGCCTCGGTCGGACTGGGCAGTTCCTCGCACCTGACGATGGAACTGCTGCTGGCCGAGGCCGGCTTCGAGGCCACGCATGTGCCGTACAACGGCTCGCCGCCGGCCGCGATGTCGGTCGCCAGCGGCGAGACCGATGCGGTATTTGCCGCAGCACCCGCGCTGCTGCCGCTGGCCAGGACCGGCAAGCTGCGGCTGATCGCCGTCAGCGGCCGGCAGCGGCTGGCCTCGATGAAGGATTTGCCGACGCTGGTCGAAAGCGGGTTGCCGAATGTCGAATCGATGATCTGGAACGGCCTGTTCGTCGCCGCGCGCACGCCGGACGCTGTCGTGCAAAAGCTCAATGCCGACGTCAACGCCGTGCTGCAGGACCCGGCCGTGATCGCCAGCTTCGAGGTCCAGGGCCTGCTGCCCGGCAGTGGCTCGGTGGCCGATTTCCGCCAGACGGTGGCCGGCGACACGCAGCGCTGGGGCGCGATCATCCGCAAGATCGGCTTGCAGCTGGATTGAGGGCCCTTTGCCTCTGCCGTGGTTCAAATAAATGGGGTCAGAGTCAATTTATCTTAAGGTGCCTCAAAGCAGCGCTGCGGCTGTGCTCAGATAAATTGACTCTGACCCCATTTACTTGTGCGCCGACCGTCCCCCGCTTTCACCACGCGGGTCGGTCCGGCCTGCGTGTCAAAGGCCCGCGAGCAAAGCCGCATTCCCACCCGCTGCAGCGGTATTGACCGTCAGCGTCTGCTCCGCACAGAAGCGGTACAGCTGACGCGGACTGGTGGCTTCGGTGAGGGACAGCAGCGGCAGGATCGCGCCGGGCTGCGCGGCGAGCTGGTGCGCCAGGCGTGGCAACACCGCAGCAGACGTGG
>NZ_VIDT01001149.1 GCF_006519715.1 Ideonella azotifigens | reverse complement strand
CCCACTTGTGCGCCTGGTCGGCCGCCAGCGCCTTCTTGATGACCAGCCGCCGGCCCGAACCCAGCGCCGCGCGGCGCGTGTCGTCCAGCTTCAGCCATTCGGCCAGCGACTGCTGTACCGTGGCCGCCGCGTGGCCCTCCAGGATCTCGCCGGCATACACCAGCCTGACCATGTCCTGCATCTCGACTCCCCCTCCACGCCCCCTCAGGCGCTCCTTGATGCGTGATTGCTCAAGCCCGTGTGCTGCGGCCTCCCCAGGCCGGCACTTGCCACACGGGCATCCCTCTTCCCGTCAACCGTCGTGTAGATGTTCGCGCGCCGGCAGCCGGCGCGTCTCGCCAATGGCGGTGACAAAAAACTCGTCTTCGCTCAGGCCGCTGGCCGGGCGTTGCCGGGCCAGTTCGCGCGGTGGTTCGTCCACCGCTTCGTCGGCCAGCGCAAACGTGCCCCAATGCAGGCCCAGCGAACGCTTGGCGCCCAGGTCGCGGTGGATGCGCAAGGCTTCTTCGACGTTGATGTGCTGCGAGCCCATGAACCAGCGCGGCTCGTAGGCGCCAATCGGCAGCAGCGCCAGGTCGAAACCGCCGCCGTGTTCCGGGCTCTGGCGCGGCGCGTAGCGCTCGCGCATGTGGGCGAACTCGCGGCTGTAGGCGGTGTCGCCAGCGTAGAACAGGTGGCAGTCCGGCGCGAAGACGGCAAAGCCGCCCCACAGCGTGGCCATGCGGTCGCCCAGGCCGCGGGCCGACCAGTGCTGGGCCGGCACCAACTCCACCGTCACGTCGCCCTTGGCGGCTGGCAGCGTGTGCGCCTGCCACCAGTCCAGCTCGATGCAGTTGACGATGCCCAGCCTGGCGAACCAGGCCTTCAGCCCCAGCGGCACGATGAACTGCGGCGGGCCGCCGGGCTGGCGCGCCAGGGCCTGCACCGAGGCGGCGTCCAGATGGTCGTAATGGTTGTGCGAGACCAGCACCAGCTCGATGTGCGGCAGCTCTGCCAGCGCAATGCCCGGTGGCTGGTGGCGCTTGGGGCCGGCGAACGGCAGCGGCGAGCAGCGCTCGGAGAAGACCGGGTCGGTCAGCAGGCTGATGCCGCCCAGCTGCACCAGTGCCGTGGCATGGCCCAGCCA
>NZ_VIDT01001148.1 GCF_006519715.1 Ideonella azotifigens | reverse complement strand
AAGTCCCGCGCGGGCCGCAGCCAGATGGCGTCGATGCGGCCTGGGGGCGCGCAATGGGCGGTGAGGTCGCGCAGGGTGGAGGTGGTCATCGCGCGATTCTGGTCCGGCGGGCCGACCACAGGATTTGAGTCAAGGCTCACCGCCCCTTCGCACTCGTCACCAAGCCCTGCCCCGCCGCCCAGGCGGACACATCATCCCGCCGGATCGCCGCGGCCATCAGGCCAGGGAAAGCATCCGGCGTGCAGGCAAAGGACGGGACGCCGAGGGCGGCGAGTTTGGCGGCGAGGGCGTGGTCGTAGGCGGGGGCGCCTTCGTCGCTGAGGGCCAGCAGGGTGATGAACTGCGCGCCGCTTTCGACCAGTTCCATCGCGCGGCGCAGCAGGCCGGATTCGACGCCGCCTTCGTAGAGGTCGGAGATCAGGACCAGGATGGTGTTGCGCGGCTCGCGGATGATGGACTGGCAGTAGCCGACCGCGCCGTTGATGTCGGTGCCGCCGCCCAGCTGCACGCCGAACAGCAGCTCGACCGGGTCGTCCAGCTGCTCGCTCATGTCGACGACTTTCGTGTCGAACACCACCAGCTTGGTGGCGACTGCGGGCAGCGTGGCCATCACCGCGCCGAAGATGCTGGCGTAGACGACCGAGTTGGCCATGGAGCCGCTCTGGTCGATGCACAGCACCACCTCGCGCTGGGGCTTGCGGGCCTTGCGGCCGTAGCCCAGCAGCGTCTCGGGCACGACGGTGCGGTAGTCTGGCTGCCAGTGCCTGAGGTTGGCCTTGATGGTGCGGTGCCAGTCGATCTCGGCATGGCGCGGGCGGCGGTTGCGCTGGCTGCGGTCCAGCGCGCCGGTGATGGCCGAGCGCAGCGGCTCTTCCAGGCGCTTCATCAGCTCGTCCACCACCGCACGCACCACCAGCCGCGCGGTTTCCTTGGTGCCGGCCGGGATCACGCTGGAAAGCGCCATCAGGCTGGCGACCAGGTGCACGTCGGGCTGCACGCTGCGCAGCATCTCGGGCTGCAGCAGCATGTCGCGCATGTTCAGGCGTTCCAGCGCGTCGTGCTGCATCACCTGCACCACCGAGCTGGGGAAGTATTTGCGGATGTCGCCCAGCCAGCGCGCCACGCTGGGC
>NZ_VIDT01001147.1 GCF_006519715.1 Ideonella azotifigens | reverse complement strand
CGGCCATGTCGATGAAGGCAGCCGGCATCAGCAGGCCGCGCTCGGGGTGCTGCCAGCGCACCAGCGCCTCGGTGCCTATGACCCGGCCCTGGCGCAGGTCGATGATGGGCTGGTAGTGCAGCAGCAGTTCGTCGCCGCGGATCGCCCGGCGCAGCTCGGCGTCCAGCTGCAGCTGCGAAGACGCAGCCTCGTTCATCGAGCGGCTGAAGACCGCGAAGGTGTTCTTGCCGCTGGCCTTGGCGGCGTACATCGCGGTGTCTGCCGCGCGCAGCAGGGCTTCGGCGCTGTCTGCATCGGACGGGAAACGTGCCAGGCCGACGCTGCCGCGGGCATGGATCTCCTGCCCGCCGGCCTGCAGCGGTGCGTCCAGGCAGGCCAGCGCGGCCCGACCCAGCCGGTCCAGCGCTTCGTCATCGCCCTGGTGCTCGCACACGACGATGAACTCGTCGCCGCCAAAGCGGAACACCAGGTCATTGCGGCGCAGGCCGCGCTGCAGCCGCCCGGCCAGCAGGCGCAGCACCTCGTCGCCGACGACGTGGCCCAGCGTGTCGTTGATCAGCTTGAAGTCGTCGAGGTCCAGCAGCATCAGCACGAAGCCATGGCCCAGTGCGCGGGCGCTGTCGACCATGGCGCGCAGGTGCTCGTTGGCGGCGTGGCGGTTGTACAGGCCGGTCACAGGGTCGAAGTAGGCCAGCTGGTCCAGCCTGGCCTCGGTGTGGTCGATGGCCCGGCGGACCCGCCGCACCCGCAGGTAGGCGATGACCAGCGCCAGCAGCGCCGAGACCACCGTCAGCAGCGCGAAGATCAGCGCGCGTTCGTGCAGCGGCGTCAGCGAGACCCGCAGCACGATGCGGCCGACCACCCGCTGCTTGAGTTCGACCAGCGTTTCCACCACCATGCCGTCATCGCTGCCGCCCGCGTTTCGCCGGTAGCTGGCAAACAGCCGGCCATCGGGGGTGTAGAGCAGCGCCTCGGCGACGGCCGGCGCCGCGCGCAGCGAGGCCAGGGTTTCGGTGGCCGCCTTGACATCGGCAAACAACAAGGCCGCGGCGCTGTTGTCGGCCGCCATCCGGGCCTGCACCAGCGCATCTTCATGCAACGCGACACGCGACCAGGCATGCAGCGACAGGT
>NZ_VIDT01001146.1 GCF_006519715.1 Ideonella azotifigens | reverse complement strand
GGCAGCGCCACGGCCACCGCCTCGCGCACTTCCGGCTGCGCCAGCAACTGGGCCTCGACCTCGCCAAGCTCGATGCGGAAGCCTCGGATCTTGACCTGGTGGTCGATGCGGCCGAGGTATTCCAGTTGGCCATCCAGGAACGACGGGCCGCTCCCGAGTTCCTGGTCCCCCTTGGGGGGCGGGCCGGGCGGCAGCCCGGTCCTGGGGGCCGCAGTTGCACGCCAACAAGCCAGGTCGCCGGTGCGGTAGAGGCGCGCGCCGTTTTCGCTGAACGGATCGGCCACGAAGCGTTCGGCACTCAGGCCGGCGCGGCCCAGGTAGCCACGCGCCAGGCCGCTGCCACCGAGATACAGCTCGCCGGCCACGCCGGGCGGCAGCGGCCGCAGCGCGGCGTCCAGCACATGGGCCGTGCGGTCACCGACCAGGCGGCCGATGGGCATGTAGGCGGCGTCGAAGTTTTCACCACGCTCGGCCTTTGCAATCGTCGGCGTGATGACGGTTTCGGTCGGGCCGTAGCCGTTGATCACGCGCTCGGGTTTCAGCACCGCATGCACCAGCGCCAGGCTGGTGCGCGGCATGGCTTCGCCGCCAACCGTGTACGAGCGGATCGGCAGCCGGCTGGCGGCCTCGCCCATCAGCTCGGCCATCTGGTGCAGGTAGCTGGGCGTGAAGCAGGCAATGGTGATGCCGTGGCGCTGGATCTCCTCACAGGTGCGCTCGACCGACCACAGCTCCTCGTCCCGCGGCATCAGCGCCGAGCCGAAGGCCAGCGGCACCCAGATGCGCTCGTGCGCACCGTCGAAGCTGATGGAGGCGAACTGCAGCTCGCGGTCCTCGGGCCGCATGCCGTAGGCCAGGCCGATGGTCTGCACGTGCATGGCCAGCGGCCCGTGCGCCACCGCCACGCCCTTGGGCTGGCCGGTGGAGCCGGAGGTGTAGATGACGTAGGCCAGGTGCTCGCCGTGCAGTGGCACCTCGGGCGCATGCGTCGGTTGGTCGGCCAGGTCCAGCGTGTCCAGCAGCAGCGTTGCCGGTGCGGGCAGGCCGCGCTGGGTGCGGGTGTGCGCCAGCAGCAGCGCCACGCCGCTGTCGGCCAGCATGTAGGCCAGGCGCTCGGCCGGGTAGTTGGCGT
>NZ_VIDT01001145.1 GCF_006519715.1 Ideonella azotifigens | reverse complement strand
CCGCCGCAGCCGCTCATCGGGACATGGTCGGGCGCGGGCGGATGGGCCATGGTGCTGGTGCTGGGGTCGAAGCCGAGTTGCTGCAGGTGGGCGGCGAGGGCGGCGTCCATGCTCTGGACATGCCCGACAAACCACTGCGCCAGCCCGGGCAGGCAGTCGCTCATCGGCCGGAAGTCACCGATGTCTGCTGCCAGGCGGCCCACCTCTTCCAGCACCGTCAGCACCTGTGCATGCTGGCGGCTGTGGCAGTTGTCCGGCGCGAAGCCGGTGGCCAGCATCCAGCGGTCTTCCTGGCCGAAGTGGCCCACGGTGTGCAACACGAGTTCGGCCCAGTAGGCCAGTGCGCTGGGGCCTGCACCTTGTGCCAGTGCGCGTTCGGTCTGGCCCAGCAGCGTGATGAAGGCCTGGTGGGTCTGGTCCATTTCCGGGTGGTCCAGCTGCAGCGAGGGGGACCAGTCGAGCAAGGGCATGGTGGGTCGTGGCAGTGCAAGCGGTGCGGTCGATTGTGGGCAGCGCTGGCGCGGCCGGTCTTGCGTTGGCGCAAGAAGCCCGCGATGACGGGCCGAGGTGACAATGCCGCGATGCCGCCGCCTGTTGTGTCGCCCCTGCCCACGCGCCGCCTGGCCTGGCTGAGGCCGCTGTGGCTGCTGGCGGGCGGGCTGTCGCTGCTGCTGGGCGTGATCGGCATCTTCCTGCCGCTGCTGCCGACCACCCCGTTTGTGTTGCTGGCCGCCTGGTGCTTCTCCAAGGGCAGCGAGCGCTGGGAGCACTGGCTGGTGACGCACCGGCACCTGGGCCCCATCGTGCGCGACTGGCGGGCCACCCGCGCGGTGCCGCTGCGCGCCAAGCAACTGGCCACGGTGATGATGAGCGCCAGCTCGCTGTGGGCCTGGTGGACGATTCCATCGCCGATCTGGCGCTGGACGCCGGGCATCACCTGCGCGTTGGTGGCGCTGTGGCTTTGGCACTTGCCGACCCGGCCGCCGCGCGCGGATTGAGCCGCTTCAGTTCGCCGTTTCGTCCGGCAGGTCGTCGAACAATCCTGGCTCGCGGGCGACCAGCATCGTGGTGGCCGCGGGTTTCGGCATTGGACGGCCAGGGCGGGCCGGCGCGCGCGTGCTGCGGCGCGAAGG
>NZ_VIDT01001144.1 GCF_006519715.1 Ideonella azotifigens | reverse complement strand
GCCGGCCCTGACCACGCCCGCCCAGTCCCGGCCCGGCAAGGTCAACCCGCAGCCGCCCATCGATGGCAGCAGCGACAGCCCGGTGCAGCTGACAGCGCGCGAAGTGCACAGCCAGCTCAACCAGGAAACCCAGGCGCTGGGCGATGTGGAGCTGCGCCGCGGTGGCCTGCTGCTGACCTCGGACACCTTGCGCTACCTGCAGGCCCAGCGCCTGGTGATGGCCAGCGGCCAGGTGCGGCTGAGCAGCGGCGGCGACATGTTCAATGGCGAGCAGGCCCAGTTGCTGCTGGACAGCCACACCGGCTACGTGACCGAGCCGACCTACTACTTCGCCCGCACCGCCGCCGGTGGCAACGCGCGCCGCATCGACTTCACCGGCCCGCAGCAGCTCACCGCCTACAACGCCAACTACAGCAGTTGCACCCGCGAGGCCGATGGCGAACCCGGCTGGGAGCTGCGCATGGACAAGCTGGACCTGGACTTCGATGCCAACGAAGGCAAGGCCACCGGCGCGGTGCTGCGTTTCCTGGGCGTGCCCATCCTGGCGCTGCCGTCGATGAGCTTTCCGACCAGCGACGCGGCCAAGTCCGGCTGGTTGCCACCGACGATCGACTTCTTCGACAGCCGAGGCGGCTTCGGCTTTTCGGTGCCGTACTACTGGCGCTTCGCGCCGAACTACGACCTGATGCTCACGCCGGTGCTCTCGTCGCGCCGCGGCACCGCGCTGCGCAGCGAATTCCGCTACCTGCAGCCCAATGACAGTGGGCGGCTGGAGCTGCACTGGGTGCCGGAAGACCGCACCACCGACACCCGCCGCTACTCGGTGCAGGCCGAGCACGAAGGCGCGCTGGACAACGGCGTGCGCTACGAGCTGGCTTACGAAGACGCCTCCGACGACCGCTATTGGAAGGACTTCTCGCGCCTGCTGCCCAGCCTGGCGCCGCGGCTGCTGCCACAGCAGGCGGGCGTCTGGCGCTCGTGGGCGGTGGACCAGGGCAACCTGTCGGTCTATGCCCGGGTGCAGGACTGGCGGGTGCTGCAGGATGTGGACACGCCCATCGAGGTGCCGTACCAGCGCGCGCCGCAGATCGGCGCGCGGCTCAGCAACGTGGGCTGGCAGTCGCTGCGTTTCGAC
>NZ_VIDT01001143.1 GCF_006519715.1 Ideonella azotifigens | reverse complement strand
GGCAGCTCGGGCCGCACTGGCAGCGGCCAGCGCAATACCTGCTCGGCCAGCCGGGCCAGCCCGATGCGAACGCGGCCGGTTTGCAAGGCCAGGCTGCGGTGTTCCCACCACGGCAGCACGAAGCTGAAGCCCCAGGCCAGCAATGCGCCCAGCACCGTGTCGGCCAGCCGCTCCGCCACGCCGAAGCCGGCTTCGGGCTGCGCCAGGTGGGCCTGCAACAAGGCCATCACGGTGGCGGCGATGGCGGTGACCAGGTAGCGACGATTGACGAAGGCATGGGCCACGCCGGCAGCCAGCAGGAACAGCAGGCCGGACAGCGCAGTGACATGGAGCGCAGCCAGCAGCATCACCACCAGGCAGCCGATCAGGGTGCCGGCCATGCGCGCGTCTCGTCGCGCCAGTGTCTGCTCCAGGTTGCCGCGCAGCACCACGGCCACGCTGAGCACCAGCCAGTGCGGGTGCGAGGCCCAGGGCAGCCACAGCGCCAGCACATAGGCGCTGGTGAGCGCCACGGCGCAGCGCAAGGCATGCCGCAGCACGGGAGAGGCCAGGTGCCACTGGGACTTCAGCGCAGCCAACGGCCAGCCTTCTGCGCTGACGAACAGCAACAGCTCCTCGCGGTCTGGCACCGGCAGCGGCGGCTGGTTCGGTTGCGGCGCTGCGAGCGCGGCCTGCAAGCGTGCCAGGTCGTTCAGCATGTGCTCGCCGCGCATCACCAGCGCGTTCACCAGCTGCTGCTGGGCGGGCGACACGCCGTCGTCCAGCGCGGCCTTTTGCTGGGCTTGCAGCTGGCCCCGCAGATCGGCCACGGTGCCGGGCGTCGTGATGACAGGCTCGCCAAACTGCAGTGCCAGTGCGATGCGGGCGAGTTGCATCGCAATCTGCTCCATGGTGCCGCACAGCGTTTCGCGCAGCGCTGTGGCACGTGCGGCGGCCTGCGGGCCGAGATCCAGGCTTTCCAGGTCCAGCTCGCTGACCAGCAAGGTGTCGCGCAGCTCGATGACCTGCAGCAGTGCCTGGGTCTGGGCCAGCGCGCCGGGCCGGTCCAGCGCGGGAAACAGCAGGTCACGGGCGGCTTGCAGGCGCTCGTCCAGCACAGCTTGGTGGGCCAGCCATTCCTGCAGCGGCGATTGAGC
>NZ_VIDT01001142.1 GCF_006519715.1 Ideonella azotifigens | reverse complement strand
CGCAGCGCTGGAGCGGGCCGACGGTGTGGTCAGCCGCGCCGCGCAGTCGCTGGGCCTGTCGCGCCAGGCCTTGTACCGGCGCATGGAGCGCTATGGATTGGCGGCGCCGTGATGGCCGAGCAGGACAACGCTTCAACACGGCCCGCGCCGCCGCGGCTGCAACACCGGCTGATTGCCGCCGGCATGGTCTGCGCCGTCGGCGGTGCCTTGATCTACCACGGCCTGACCGACTGGCCCTTGCCGCTGTTGCTGGAAGAAGGCCAGGATTTGCTGGAGCTGGAGGAGGCCGACCGCATCGTTGGCCCTGCGCCGGGCAGCCTGCTGGCACTGGTCGCCAGCGCGGTGCTGCTGCTGCCCTTGATCGCCTGGCTGGCCGCCTGGGCGCTGGCACCGCTGCGCACGCTCAACCGCGCGCTGGACAACCTGGTGCAAAGCTACCGAGATGGCGACTTCAGCCGCGCGCTGGCGGCCGACGACGTGTTCGCCAACTCGCTGCGCGAAGGCGAGGGCAAGCGCGGCCCGTTCCAGGGCTATGGCGAGCTGGCCGAACTGGTCAAGCAGCACCAGGTGCTGGGCCAGGCCCTGCGCGAACAGCGCCAGCACCTGGTGCAGCGCGAGCTGCTTCTGGACACGGTGTTGCAGCACAGTCCGCTGGCGCTGGTGCTGACGAGCGTGCATCCGGTGGCTCATGAAAGGGTGGTGCTGGCCAACCTGGCGGCGCGCCAGCTGCTGGGCGAAGGCCGCAGCCTGCAGGACCAGGACTTCCAGGTGCTGCTGGCCGCTGCACCCGTTGCACTGCAAGAGGCCGTGGCCGCGGGTGAAGACGCCTTGTTCACGCTGGTGCAGGAAGGTGGCGACGAGACCTTCCACCTGTCGCAGCGCCATGTGCAACTGCAGGGCCGGCCGCACCGGCTGCGGCTGTTCCGCCGCATGACGCGCGAACTTTCGCGCCAGGAAGTGGCGACCTGGAAACGCGTGATCCGCGTGCTGAGCCACGAGCTGAACAACTCGCTGGCACCGATCTCGTCGCTGGCCCATTCGGGTGCCGAACTGGCCCGGCGCGGCGAGCTGGCCCGCCTGCCGGCCGTGTTCGCCAGCCTCGGGGAGCGAGCGCGCCACCTGCACGAATTCCTGGA
>NZ_VIDT01001141.1 GCF_006519715.1 Ideonella azotifigens | reverse complement strand
AGGACTTGCGACGCTACGGGCTGCAGTGGTCGCACCTGGGCTTTGCCTACCGCAGCACCGACGCGCAAGGCCGGCCCGCGTGGCGCGTGGTGCACAAGCTCAACCGCTGCGGCACCGACCGCGCCGGCCTCTACCGCCAGGGCCTGGGCGACTTCTTCCTCGACCAGCCCTGGCGCTACGAGGCCGCCTTCGTGGTGCCCACGCCCGAAGTGCAAGCCAAGCTGCGCCCGTGGCTGGACGACAGCCGCCGGCTGCCGCTGATGCACACCGCCGCCTACTCGATGCTCGCCTACCCCTGGTCCGAGCGCTACCAGCAGAGCAACCAGTGGGCACTCGAAACCCTGGCAGCCGCGCTGGATGACGGCGCCACCGACCGCCACCGCGCCCAGGCATGGCTGCAGCTGCGCGGCTACCAGCCCACCGTGCTGAACATCGACGCCTTCACCCGCCTGGGCGCCCGCGCCACCCGCGCCAACATCGCATTCGACGACCACCCCAACAGCAAGCGCTTCGCCGACCACATCGAAACCGTGACCGCCGACTCGATGTTCAGCTGGCTCGCCGGCAGCCAGCTCGCTGGCGCACCGCAGTTGGTGCGTTGAACCGCTACATTGCTACCCGGCACCCGCCGCGCCAAAACCAAAGCCCCCCCGAGGAGACCGTCGATGTCCGCACCTTCGTCCAGCGAACACCCCAGCCAGTTCGCGCTGCTGGGCCAGCGCCGGTTTGCGCCGTTTTTCTGGGTGCAGTTCCTGGGGGCGATGAACGACAACGTCTTCAAGTTCGCGTTCACGGTGCTGGTGACCTACCGGCTCTCGGTCAGCTGGCTGCCGTCTGCCATGGCCGGGCTGGTGATCGGCGCGGTGTTCATCGCACCTTTCCTGCTGTTCTCGGCCACCGCGGGCCAGCTGGCCGACAAGTACGACAAGGCGCGAATGACGCGCTGGGTCAAGAACCTGGAGCTGGCGATCATGGCGCTGGCCACGCTGGGACTGGTGACGCACCAGGTGCCGCTGCTGCTGGGCTGCATCTTCCTGATGGGGCTGCACAGCACGCTGTTCGGCCCGGTGAAGTTCGCCTACCTGCCGCAGCACCTGAACGAGCGCGAGTTGACCGGTGGCAACGGCATGATCGAGATG
>NZ_VIDT01001140.1 GCF_006519715.1 Ideonella azotifigens | reverse complement strand
CCGCATGCGGCGCTGTCCATCGACGGTGCGAAGGACGAGGCCTGGCGCCAGGGCGCGCTGGTCTGCGTGTTTGCCACGCGCTCGAGCAGCGCGGTCGAGGCTGCGGTGCTGGCCACCATGCTGGCCAACCCGCAGCTGCTGGGCGTCGTCTACTCGACCATCTTCACCCGCGCGGTGACGCTGCCGGCGCCGCTGGCCGGCGTGCCCACGGTGCTGCTGAACTGCCACCCGGTGGACGAGGGCACGCCGCCAGCGGCGCTGTCGATCTCATCGGTGGAGCCCTCGGAGGTGACCGGCGGCCAGGTGGCGACCGAATGCCTGATCGATGCCGGCCACCGCCGCATTGGTTTCATCAACGGCGAGCCGTGGATGGACGCCGCGCACGACCGGCTGCTGGGCTACCGCCGCGCGCTGGCCAGCGCCGACATTGCCTTCGACCGCAAGCTGGTGCGCGAGGGCGACTGGCACGTCGCCTCCGGCCACGAGTGCACGCTGCTGCTGATGCGCCAGGAGCCGCCGCCCACGGCGATCTTCTGCGCCAACGACCTGATGGCCGTGGGCTGCCTGGAGGCGCTGCACGAGCTGGGCCTGCGCGTGCCGCAAGACGTTTCGGTGATGGGCTACGACGACCAGGAAATCGCCCGCCACACCAAGCCGGCGCTGAGCACGCTGGTGCTGCCGGACTACGAGATGGGCCGGCTGGCGGTGGAAATGCTGCTGGCCGAAGTGGCAGACCCGGCGCGCCGCAAGCGCCGGCACAAGGTCGAAGGCAGCCTGGTGGCACGCGCCACTGTGGCGCCGCCCAAGCCGCGTTGATCAGCTGACTGCCGGCGCGTGCCCGTTGCCGCGCGGGTCATGCCAATGCCTCTGGCCGCAGCTCGCTGCCGGCAAACCACCACATACCAACGCTTACATCGTTTCGCTGGTGTCGCCATCGCCCGTTTACTAATAATCTGAGTATTAGCAAATTATTAGTGACGACCGCATGGGGCGAGTCGTCCGGCACACGACAGGAGACAAGATGGACCTGAGATTGAGACACTGGCTGGCAGCCTTGACGCTGCCGCTGCTGGCCGCCGGTTGCGGTGGCGGAGCAGGGGACGGCGAGGATGCCGCTGCCGCCGATGCGTCGCGCATGCA
>NZ_VIDT01000114.1 GCF_006519715.1 Ideonella azotifigens | reverse complement strand
GAATGGCTGGAAAGGCGACGGCGTCCATGAAGCCTATGGCGTGCCGCGCATTTGCGATACATTGCGGGACATGAAGACCGCCACCATTCCCTCCGTCCGTGTCGAGCCCGAATTCCGAGCCGAAGTCGAGGCGGTGCTGGGAAAGGGCGAGAGCTTGACCGAGTTTGTCGAAGCGGCGCTGCGCGCGAGCGTGGAGCGCCGCCGCCTGCAGTCCGAGTTCATCGCCCGCGGCCTGCGCTCGCGCGACGAAGCGCACCGCACCGGCGATTACGTCGCGGCCGATGTGGTGCTGGAGGGGCTGCAACGCAAGCTCGACGCGGCGCGCGCCAAGGCCAAGGTAGCCAAGACCGGCAAATGAGTGCCCCAGACCTGCCGCCTCGCGTCAGGCCCCAGAACAACATGCAAGGGGGACGAGAAAACTTGGGACGGCCCGGCGTTCCCTCATGACCTTCACCGTTCGCCTGACGCGCGAGGCCGAGGCGGACCTCGGGCGCCTGTTCGATTTCGTGCTCGAACGTGAACTGGCGCGCGAGCTGGAAGGCGAGGGTGGCGACCTGGCACTGGCCGAGCGGGCACTGTCGGCCATCAGGGCAGGCATTGAGACGCTGAAATCCTCTCCGTTCACCTGCCGCAAGGCGGACCGCGACCCGTTCTTGCGGGAGCTGGTGATCTCATTCGCACATGCCGGCTACGTGGTGCTTTTCGACATCGAGGACGCCGCGAGCGTGTTGGTGGTGGCGGTGCGGCACCAGCTCGAAGACGACTATCACTGAGCCCAACGGGGTCGCGCGGGTTGTCCCGATGCGGGGCAACCCTTGCGTAATCTCGCGTCTTACAACTTGCATCCAAGTTGCATAACCTGCGGCCTCTACAAGAGAAGCACCGGCAGGAGAGAGGCATCCGTGGATTGCATTCTGGAAACGCGCCAGCTCACCAAAGAATTCAAAGGCTTTGTCGCCGTCAACAAGGTGGACCTGAAGGTTCGTCGCGGCAGCATTCATGCATTGATCGGCCCGAACGGCGCCGGCAAGACCACCTGCTTCAACCTTTTGACCAAGTTCCTCGCGCCCACCTCGGGCACGATCCTGTTCGACGGCGAGGACATCACCAAGGAAAGCCCGGTGCGCATCGCGCGCCGCGGCGTGATCCGTTCGTTCCAGATCTCGGCCGTCTTCCCGCACCTCACCGTGCTGGAAAACGTGCGAGTGGCGCTGCAGCGCCAGTTGTCCACCTCGTACCACTTCTGGCGCTCCGAGCATTCGCTGGCTGACCTGAATGACCGCGCGATGCACCTGCTGCGCGAGGTCGACCTGGAGCGCTTTGCGGCGCTGGAGGCGGTGGAGCTGAGCTACGGCCGCAAGCGCGCGCTGGAGATTGCCACCACGCTCGCCATGGCGCCCAAGCTGATGCTGCTGGACGAGCCCACGCAGGGCATGGGCCTGGAAGACGTGGACCGCATCCGCGCGCTGATCAAGAAGGTTGCGGCGGACCGCACGGTGCTGATGGTCGAGCACAACATGAGCGTGGTCTCCAGCATTGCCGACACGATCACGGTGCTGCAGCGGGGCGCCACGCTGGCCGAGGGGCCGTACGAGGTCGTCTCGAAGAATCCGGCGGTGATCGAGGCCTACATGGGCTCGACCCAGACCGAACTCGTGGGCGCGCACTGAGATGAGCAAGACGCCCTTCCTCGAAATCCGCGGCCTGCAAGGCTGGTACGGCGAGTCGCATGTGCTGCATGGCGTGGACTTCCACGTCGATGAAGGCGAGGTCGTCACGCTGCTGGGCCGCAATGGCGCCGGCCGCACGAGCACGCTGCGCGCCATCATGGGTTTGATCGGCAGCCGCAAGGGCTCGATCAAGGTCAAGGGCATCGAGACCATGGGCATGGCCACGCACCGCATCGCGCGGCTGGGCGTGGGCTACTGCCCGGAGGAGCGCGGCATCTTCTCCAGCCTGTCGACCGAAGAGAACCTGATGCTGCCGCCCACCTTGGCAGAGGGTGGCATGAGCGTGCCGCAGATCTACGAAATGTTCCCGAACCTGAAGGAGCGCGCCGGCAGCCAGGGCACGCGGCTGTCGGGCGGAGAGCAGCAGATGCTGGCGGTCGCGCGCATCCTGCGCACCGGCGCCAAGCTGCTGCTGCTCGACGAAATTTCCGAAGGCCTGGCGCCGGTCATCGTGCAGAAGCTGGCCGAGATGGTCACCTCGCTGCGCCGCCAGGGCTACACCATCGTGATGGTGGAGCAGAACTTCCGCTTCGCCGCCCCGCTGGCCGACCGTTTCATGGTCATGGAACACGGCCAGGTGATCCAGTCCTTCACGCAGGCCGAACTGCCCTCGCGCCTCGAACGCCTGCACGAATACCTCGGCGTCTAAGAACGCATTCAGTTCCCATGGAGTTACAGGAGACCAAGATGAAGAAAATCAAAGCCATCACTGCCGCAGCCGCTTCGCTCTTTGCACTGGGCGCCGCACAGGCCCAGGTGTCGGGCGACGTGATCAAGATCGGCTTCATCACCGACATGTCGGGCCTGTACTCCGACATTGACGGCCCCGCTGGCGCCGAGGCCATCCGCATGGCGATTGCTGAAGCCGGCGGTGCGGTGGCCGGCAAGAAGGTCGAGCTGCTGGTGGCCGACCACCAGAACAAGGCCGACGTGGCCGGCGCCAAGGCCCGCGAGTGGTTCGACCAGCAGGGCGTGGACCTGCTGATCGGCGGCACCAACTCGGGCACCAGCCTGGCCATGGCCAAGGTGGCGGCCGAGAAGAAGAAACCGTTCATCGCGGTGGGCGCCGGCACCTCGGCGCTGACCAATGAACAGTGCACGCCCTACACCGTGCACTGGGCCTACGACACGATGGCGCTGGCCAAGGGCACCGGCGGCGCCGTGGTGCGCGCGGGCGGCAAGAGCTGGTACTTCCTGACGGCCGACTACGCCTTTGGCGCCGCGCTGCAGAACGACACCAGCAACGTCGTGAAGGCCGCAGGCGGCTCGGTCGTCGGCTCGGTCAAGCACCCGCTGTCGGCCAGTGACTTCTCGTCCTTCCTGCTGCAGGCGCAAGGCAGCAAGGCGCAGATCCTGGGCCTGGCGAATGCCGGTGGCGATACCATCAACGCGATCAAGGCCGCCAACGAATTCGGTGTCACCAGCACGATGAAGCTGGCCGGCCTGCTGGTCTTCATCAACGACATCCACTCGCTGGGCCTGAAGATGACCCAGGGCATGTACCTGACCGACAGCTGGTACTGGAACAAGGACGCCGAGACGCGCGCCTGGAGCCGCAAGTTCTTCGAGAAGATCAAGCGCATGCCCTCGTCGCTGCAGGCGGCCGACTACTCGGTCGCGAGCAACTACCTGGCCGCCGTCAAGGCCACCGGCTCGGACGACGGCGACAAGGTGCTGACCCAGCTGCGCAAGACCCCCATCAACGACGTCTTCGCCAAGGGCGGCACCATTCGCCCGGACGGCCGCATGGTGCACGACATGTACCTGATGCAGGTCAAGACGCCGGACAAGTCGGTCGAGCCCTGGGACTACTACAACGTGGTCGAGACCATCAAGGGCGATCAGGCGTTCACCACCAAGGCCGAGTCCAAGTGCGCACTGTGGAAGTGACCCACCCCCGAGCGGCTGCGCCGCTCCCCCTCGAATCGATGATGGGCCGTTCCCAAGTCGATTCGACCCCCTTGGGGGGCCTGCCGCTGCGTGGCAGGTCTGGGGGGTTCGTCCGAGGGGCGGCACCAGCGGACCGGCAGAGCCGGATCCGCGGCGCCCGCTTGGTTAACGCGGCCTGAGCCACGCGAGAAGTCGATGGAAATTTTTGGAGTTCCCCTGCAGGCCTTTCTGGGGCAGTTGCTGCTCGGGCTGGTCAACGGCTCGTTCTATGCCGTGCTCAGCCTGGGCCTGGCGGTCATCTTCGGCCTGCTGGGCATCGTCAACTTCGCCCACGGCGCGCTCTACATGATGGGCGCGTACGTGGCGTGGCTGCTGATGGAGAAGTTCCAGATCGGCTTCTGGTGGGCGCTGATCCTGGCGCCCATCGTCGTTGGCGCCATCGGCCTGGTGATCGAGCGCACGCTGCTCAAGCGGCTCTACAAGATCGACCCGATCTACGGCCTGCTGCTGACCTTCGGCCTGGCGCTGATCGCCGAAGGCGTGTTCCGCGACCAGTTCGGCGTTTCGGGCCAGCAATATGCGGTACCTGAATTGCTGCGCGGCGCGACCAACCTCGGCTTCATGGTGCTGCCGAACTACCGCGCCTTCGTGGTGCTGGCCTCGCTCATCATCTGCCTGGGCACCTGGTTCATCATCGAGCGCACCCGGCTCGGCGCCTACCTGCGCGCCGGCACCGAGAACCCGGCGCTGGTGCAGGCTTTCGGCGTCAACGTGCCGATGATGGTGGCGCTGACCTACGCGGCCGGCGCAGGCCTTGCGGCTGTGGCCGGCGTGCTGGCCGCGCCGGTGATCCAGATCACCCCGCTGATGGGCAGCAACCTGATCATCGTCGTCTTCGCGGTGGTGGTGATCGGCGGCATGGGCTCCATCATGGGCGCCATCCTCACAGGGCTGCTGCTGGGCCTGGTCGAGGGGCTGACCAAGGTGTTTTATCCGGAGGCCTCGAACATCGTCGTGTTCGTGATCATGGCCATCATGCTGATGATCCGCCCGGCCGGCCTGTTCGGCAAAGAGAAGTGAGCCAAGAGGCTGAGAGTCTTTCGAACATGCCCGCTCATCACACCATAAGTCTCCCGCTCGTCGTTGCAAATGCTCGCCATGGCCTGAACCATGGCTGTGCTTTGCGCCTAGATCGGAAACCTTCTGGCGCGCTGCTCTGGCACGCCCGAAAAACTCTCAGCCTCTGATGCAAGCCAAAATTCCCACCACCCGCAGCAGGACCTTCTCTCACGAGATCTCCCGCTGGACGCCCGCGCGCCTGGCCTGGGGCCTGGGCCTGCTGTTGCTGGCCATCGCGCCGTTCATCGGCCTGTATCCGGTCTTCATGATGAAGGCCATGTGCTTCGCGATCTTCGCCTGCGCCTTCAACCTGCTGCTGGGCTTCACTGGCCTGCTGTCCTTCGGCCATGCCGCCTACCTGGGCAGCGCGGCCTACGCCACCGGCTGGCTGGTGACCAGCGCCGGCTGGCCGCCCGAGTTGGGCATCCTCGCCGGCATGGCGGTGGGCGCCGGCATTGGCCTGCTGGTCGGGCTGATCGCCATCCGCCGCCAAGGCATCTACTTCGCGATGATCACGCTGGCCATGGCGCAGATGGTCTATTTCGTCTGCCTGCAGGCGCCGTTCACCGGCGGCGAAGACGGGCTGCAAGGCGTGCCACGCGGCAAGCTGCTGGGCTTGCTGCCGCTGGGCAATGACCTGGTGATGTACTTCTTCGTGCTGGCCGTCTTCGTCGCCGTCTTCCTGTTCGTGCTGCGCGTGGTGCACTCGCCCTACGGCCAGGTGCTCAAGGCCATCCGCGAGAACGAACCTCGCGCCATCTCGCTGGGCTACGACGTGGACCGCTACAAGCTGCTCGCCTTCGTGCTGTCCAGTGCGCTGGCCGGCCTGGCCGGTTCGCTCAAGACCCTGGTGCTGGGCTTCGCCACACTGTCCGACGTGCACTGGAGCCTCTCCGGCGAAGTCATCCTGATGACCTTGCTCGGTGGCATGGGCACCTTCGCCGGCCCGGTCCTCGGCGCCATCACCGTGATCGGCCTGCAGGACATGCTCGCCGACCGCGTCGGCTCCTGGGTCACTGTCATCATCGGCGCCACCTTCGTGGTCTGCGTCGTGGCCTTCCGCCGCGGCTTCGTGGGCGAGCTGCTGGCTTGGCAGCAACGGCGCAGGGCGAAGGACCTCAAAGCCTGACGCTGCGCCTGCGTCAACCGCTCTGCTCGCCAAAGCTTCTCAGGCCTCTTGCGGCCGCCTTGGCGCTGCTCGCAGGGATAGCCACATGGTGGCGCCAAGCACGGCCACGACCACGCCCAGCGACACCCACACCGGAATCTCCACCACATCGATCAGCATCATCTTGCTGCCGATGAAGCCCAGCACCACTGCCAGACCGTAGCTGAGCAGGTGGAATTTGCTGGCCATCGCCTGCAGCAGGAAGTACATCGCCCGCAAGCCCAGGATGGCGAAGATGTTCGACGTGAGCACGATGAACGGGTCGGTCGTGATGGCGAAGATCGCCGGAATCGAGTCGACCGCGAAGATCACGTCGGTGATGCCCACCAGGGCCACCACCAGCAGCAGCGGCGTGGCCAGACGGCGGCTGTTCTCCAGGGTGAAGAACTTCTCGCCATCGAAGCCCTGGCTCACGGGAATCAAGCGCTTGAGCAGCTTGAGGGCGGGGTTGTCCGCCAGGTTGGGCTCTTTGCCGGCCGCCCACCACATCTTGATGCCGGTGATCAGCAGAAACGCGCCGAACAGGTACAGCACCCAGTGGAACTGAGTGATGAGCCAGGCGCCTGCGAGGATCATGACGCTGCGCAGCACGATGGCGCCGACGATACCGATCATCAGCACTCGCTTCTGGTAGGCCGGCGGCACCGCGAAGTAGGTGAAGATCATCAGGAACACGAAGATGTTGTCGACGGCCAGGCTCTTCTCGATCAGGTAGCCCGTCAGGAACTCCAGAGCGCGGGCGTTGGCCGTCGCTTGACCGTGCGACTGCGCCACCGCCCACCAGAACAGCGCGTTGAAGGCGAGGCTGGCCACCACCCAGACGATGGACCAGCGCAGCGCTTCCCGCACGGACACCTCGTGCGCGCCTTGCTTGCGCAGCACCACGAAATCGATGAACAAAGCCACCAGCACGGTGGCGATGAAGAAGACCCACAACCAGGTTGGTGCAATGGTGTCCACGGACATTCCTTGGCAATGAAGACGGAGGGGAGGCCAGCACAGGCCTGCGGCAAGACCGACGATTCGCATTCTGCGCAACGGAGGTCGATGCTGTTATCGATCAAAACGCTGTGAATCATCGAAAAAACCAGATACCGTGGCCTCCTTGCCCTGAAGCCGAATGGTCGCCCCCATGACCCTGAACTACCGCCATCTGTACTACTTCTGGCTGGTCACCAAGGAAGGTGGCTTCACGCGCGCTGCCGAGCGCCTGGACATGGCGGTGCAGACCATCAGCGCGCAGGTGCGCGAGCTCGAAAAATCCTTCGGCCACCAACTGCTCAAGCCCGCGGGCCGTGGCGTGGTGCTCACCGAAGCTGGGCAGGCCGCCTTCGCGCGTGCCGAAGAGATCTTCCAGATTGGCCAGCGCATGGTTGACGACGTGCGGGCCGCTGCCACCGCACCGGTGCAGCGCCTGGCGGTGGGCCTGGTCGATGGCATCTCCAAGTTGGCCGCGCATGCATTGTTGGCGCCGGTGTTGGCCGAGCCGCAGCTGCGCCTGATCTGTCACGAGGGCGAGCAAGACCAGTTGCTGGCCGAGTTGGCGCTGCACCATCTGGACCTGGTGCTGGCCGGCCAGGCCGCGCCTGCCAACCCGAACTTGAGGCTGTCCAGCGAGCGCCTGCTGTCTTCACCTGTCCAGTGGTACGGGCCGGCTCACCTGGTGGGCCGGCGCGAGGTGGCCGGCTTTCCCCGGTGCCTGGGTGATTTGCCAGTGCTGTTGCCCACGGCGCATTCGCCGTTGCGGCTGCGGCTGGCCCAGTGGTTTGACGCCCATGGGCTGGTGCCCCAGGTGGTGGGCGAGTTCGAGGACAGCGCCTTGCTGGCGCTGTTCGCGGCACGTGGCTTGGGCGTGTTCCCGGTCAGCGCCGCCGGCGCGGCCGACCTGGCCGCAACACCCGGTCTGAAGTGGCTGGGTGACGCCCCTGAGGTGTTCGAAGAGGTGCACGCCATCCGAACGCGCCGCGGCCTGCATCACCCGCTGGTGAAGCAGGTCATTGCAGCGGCGCGTGGCTGACCATCCCGTGGACGCAGGCGCCTGTGGGCGGCTGCTGCGCCCGTGGCGCGCGCTCAGGCCGGCGCCTGGGCCAGGTGCTCGGCCCGGGCGACCAACTGCTGCTTCGACTGCGCCTCGCTCGCTTCGAACAGGCCCCAGCGCACGATCATCGAGCCCAGCACCGACAGTTCACCCTCGGCCGCATGGCCGTCGGCACGGGTGGCGGCCATGGACAGCTCGAATACCAAGCGCTGCAGCGCCGGATCGTCCACCTCGTCGAGCAGGGCCTGCAGCATGGTTTCATCCACGGCCTGCGCCAAGCCGGCGCTGCCGGGCGCGTGGGCCAGCAAGTCTTCGCAGAGCTGGTGCAGCACCATGGGCAGTGCGCCTGGGGCCAAGCCCAGCCGGCGCTCCGCGTGAAGCGCGGCCAGGCCATCAAACTCCGAGCGGCAGGCGTGACCGTCGGAGATGATCACCAGCGCCACCAGGCGAGCGGCGGCTTGGGGACTGTTGCGGGGCAGGGAGCGCATGGGATGTCCTCCTGGGACTGAGAGTTGCAGGAGCCGGCGGCCCGAAGTGCCGTGCCAGCTTGGTTCAACTGTCGAGCCGGGGCGCCCTGGCGACAAGCAGGTTCAGTCGCAGTGAGTGTTCGAGAAAACCAGCGGTGAAGGTTTGGAATGGCAGCTTCGGCCGAACCCAGAACCCGGGAGCGTGACTGCGTTGGCCTCTTGCTGGTCGTGTCCCGCAGAGCGGCCTCGCTGAAGCGATACCTGGTCTGCCGCTGGGCGGCTGCGAGACCCGCATCAACCCGCGTGCGGCAAATCCTCGTGCTGCCGCTTGCCCTGGGCCACCGGCAGCGCCGCCTGTGGTTCCTCGGCAGACACCTTGGGCAGCAGCACGCCGTTCTTGGCGGCCACCACCTCGGCCATGATGGACAGGGCGATTTCGGCGGGGGTTTTGCTGCCGATGTAGAGGCCGGCGGGGCCGTGCAGGCTGTCGAGAGCGGCGTCTGGCAGGTCGAAGTGTTCGCGCATGCGTTCGCGGCGCTGGCTGCTGTTGCGGCGCGAGCCGATGGCGCCGACGTAGAAGGCCTGGGACTGCAGCGCGTCGATCAGGGCCAGGTCGTCGAGCTTGGGGTCGTGGGTCAGGGCGACGACGGCGGTGCGGGCGTCGGGCTTGAGACGCAGCACCAGGTCGTCCGGCATTTCGTGGCTGAGGGTCACGCCGCTTGTCATGCCACTCAGGTGCCAGCTGGCGCGCTGCTCCTCGCGCGGGTCGCAGACGATGACCTCGAAGCCCACGGTCAGCGCGATCTGGCTCATGTAGCGGGACAGGTCGCCTGCGCCGATCAGGATGAGCCGCGCTTTCGGGCCAAAGCAGGTGATGAGCTGCTGTTCGTCCAGCCGGGGCAGGCTGTCGCGCTGGCCTTCGCGCAGCGTCACCTCGCCGGTCTGCAGGTCCAGCACGCGCTCGGTGCCCTGGCGCTGCTCGCAGGCCTGCAGCAGTTCGGCCAGCCGGCTTCGGGCGGTGACCGGCTCCAGCACCAGCTCCACGGTGCCGCCGCAGGGCAGGCCGAAGCGGTGGGCCTGGTCGGCCGAGATGCCGTAGCGCAGAACGGCGGGAACGTTGCTGGCGCATGCGGCCTGCACCCCGCCTTCGCGGATGCGCTGAACCAGGTCGTCCTCGATGCAGCCGCCTGACACCGAGCCGACGGTCTCGCCGCGCGTGTTGATGGCCATCAGCGAGCCGGGCGGACGCGGCGAGGAACCCCAGGTTCTGGCCACGGTGACCAGCACCACGGCCAGCCCGGCCGACTGCCAGCGCAGCGCACCGCGCAGCACCAGCGTGTCGAGGTCGTCGGTCGTGTTGTGCGGTTCCACTGGAGGGCTCAGGCCAGTTTGAAGGGCAGTTCGCGAATCGGCTTGCTGGTCAACTTTGCCACGGCATTGGCAAAGGCCGGGGCCAGCGGCGGCAGGCCGGGTTCGCCCATGCCGGTGGGCGGCTCTGCGCTGGGCACGATGTGCACGGCGATCTCGGGCATCTGGGTGATGCGCGGGACGACGTAGTCGCCGAAGTTGCTTTGCTCGACCACGCCGTCCTTCAGCGTGATGGCCGCGCCGGGAAGGCACATGGACAGGCCCATCAGCGCGGCGCCCTGGACCTGGGTTTCGACGGTGCGCGGGTTCACCGCCAGGTTGCAGTGAACGCCGGCCGTGGCCCGGTGCAGCACCGGCTGACCGTCCTTGACCGAAGCCTCGACGACATAGGCCACCACGGTCTGGAAGGACTCGTGCACCGCCACGCCCCAGGCGCGGCCGGCGGCGAGCTTCTTCTTGCCGTAGCCGCTCTTGTCCACCGCGAGCTGCAAGGCGGCCCGGTAGCGCGGGTGCTTGTCGCCAAACTGCTGCATGCGGTAGGCGACAGGGTCCTGCTTGTTGGCGCGGGCAATCTCGTCGATCAGCGTCTCCATCACGAAGGCCGTGTGGGTGGAGCCCACGCTGCGCCACCAGAGGACGGGCACGTTGACCTTGGGATGGTGCGCGGTGAGGCGCATCGGCAGGTCGTAGGGCTCGCGCATGCCTTCCACGCCGGTGCTGTCGATGCCGTTCTTCACCATGAAGGCTTCAAACGGCGTGCCGGTGACGATGGACTGGCCGACGATCACATGGTCCCAGGCCAGCACCTTGCCCTGCGCATCCAGGCCGATGCGCGCCCGGTGCAGTTGCGCCGGCCGGTAGTAGCCACCGCGGATGTCGTCTTCGCGGCTCCACAGCGTGCGCACCGGTGCGTCCAGCCCCGCGCCGCGCGCGGCCTTGGCGATCACGCAGGCCTCGTAGACGTAGTCGCTGGTGGCAATCGCCCGCCGGCCGAAGCCGCCGCCGGCCATCTGCACGTTGACCTTCACCTGCTCGGGCTTGAAACCCAGCACGCTGGCGGCCTTCATGCCGTCCAGGCCCGGCATCTGGCTGCCCACCCACAGCTCGGCGCCGTCTGCGCCGATGCGCACGGTGCAGTTCAGCGGCTCCATGGGCGCATGGGCGAGGTACGGAAACGAGAACTCGGCCTCGATCTTCCTGGCGGCACCGGCCAGCGGCGCCATGTCTGCTTCGTAGAAATGCGGGCCGGGTTGGTTTGCCAGCTCGCGGTACTGCGCCAGCAGCTTGGTGCTGTCGACCTTCTCCACGCCGTCGGTGTTCCAGGTCACCTTCAGGGCATCGCGCCCCTGCTTGGCCGGCCAGTAGCCGTCGGCGACGATGGCCACGCCCTCGGCGCCTCGGTCCAGCGGCACCCGCAGCACCGCCTTCACGCCCTTGATGGCGCGCGCTGCGCTGTCGTCCAGCGAGGCGATCTTGGCGCCGAACACCGGCGGGCGCTGCACCACGGCCGTGAGCTGGCCGGGCAGGTGCATGTCAATGCCGTAGTCCTGGTGGCCGCTGCTCTTGGCCTTGGCGTCCAGCCGGGTGGTGGCCTTGCCGATCAGGCGGAAATTCTTCGGGTCTTTCAGCACCACCTTCTCGGGCACAGGCTGCGCCATGGCCACCTGGGCCAGCTCGC
>NZ_VIDT01001139.1 GCF_006519715.1 Ideonella azotifigens | reverse complement strand
GCTGCGCCTGCTGGCAGAACTCGCGTCGCGCACGCTGGGCCAGGCGGTCGTCACCGACAACCGTGCCGGTGCTGGCGGCACGCTGGCGATGAACGTCCTGTACCAGGCTGAACCCGACGGCTACACGATCGCCCAGATGCCGCAGCCGGTGTTCCGCGCGCCCTGGGTCCAGAAGGTGTTGTGGGACCCGGTTCGCGACGTGACGCCCATCATTCAGGTGTCGGGCGTGACCTTTGGCGTGCTGGTCCCTGCCGGCAGCGCGCTGCGCAGCCTCGATGACCTGTTTGCCTATGCCCGCGCGCACCCCGGCGAATTGAGCATCGCGACCAACGGTGTCGGCACCACGCCGCACCTGGTGCTCGAAGACCTGTTCACGGCGCGGGGCCTGCGCTACATCCATGTGCCGTACAAGGGTACGGCCGAGCAGATCACTGCCATCATGGCCGGCCAGGTCATGGCCGGTGTCAACTCGACCGGTTTCGGCCCGGCCGTCGATGGCGGCCGCCTGCGACTGCTGGTGATCTTCTCGGCGCAGCGCTCCAAACGCTGGCCGCTGGTGCCGACCCTGCGAGAGCTCGGCTTCGACATCGTTGCGATGTCACCCTACGGGCTGGCCGGGCCGCGCGGCCTGCCTGCGCCCGTCGTCGCGACCCTGCACGACGCGTTCAAGCGCGCGATGTTCGATCCGCGCTTCATCCAGGAACTCGCGAAATACGACCAGGAGATCGACTATCTCGGCTCCGACGACTATGCACGCGCGTGCCGCGAGATCTATGCCCGCGAGCGCATCAACGTCGAGCGTCTGGCGACGCCGCAGGCTGCTTCCCATGGCGGGTGAACCGACGACGCGCCCGGGCGGGCGGCCGGCCGCGTCTCGCTGGCGCAGCGACCTGTGGATCGTGCTGGCGCTGGCGCTGGCGTGCTACGGCCTCTCGCGGGTGCTGAACCTCAGCGAGTGGCTGGTCGCACAATCTGGCCCGTATGAGCGCTGGCAGCTTGACGAGCTGCCGCTGACCGGCATGGTGTTCGCCTTCGGTGTGGCCTGGTATGCGTGGCGGCGCCGGTACGAGACCGAGTCGGCGCTGCGCGCGCGCGAGCAGGCCGAGGCGCGCGCCTCCGAACTGCTCGCCCACAACCGCGAGC
>NZ_VIDT01001138.1 GCF_006519715.1 Ideonella azotifigens | reverse complement strand
GACATGGTCGCGCCCCGCGAGCAGCGCGCGAGCGCGCGCCAATCGCAACACCGCAATGCCGGCACGCGGCGACAGCCCGGCGACGAACCACTGGCCCGAGCGGGTCGCGGCGATCAGCGCCTGCAGGTAGTCCAGCAGCGATTCCGAGACGAAGATCTGCTTGACCGCATTCATCGCCTCGATCAACTCATTGGAGGTCATCACCGGCTGCAGTTGCGCGACCGCCTCGCGCCGGTCGCTGCCCGACAGCAGCGCGCGCTCGGCCTGGCGGTCCGGGTAACCCAGCGTGATGCACATCAGGAAGCGGTCCAGCTGGCTCTCGGGCAGAGGGTAGGTGCCCAGCTGCTCGCTGGGGTTTTGCGTCGCAATGACAAAAAACGGCTTGGGCAGCGGCCGGGTCTCGCCTTCGACCGAGACCTGGTGCTCTTCCATCGCTTCGAGCAGCGCGCTCTGGGTCTTCGGGCCGGCGCGGTTGATCTCGTCAGCCAGCAGCACCTGCGTGAAGACCGGACCGGGGTGGAAGACAAAGCCTTCCTTCTGGCGCTCGAAGATGGACACGCCGATCAGGTCGCTGGGCATCAGGTCGGCCGTGAACTGCACCCGCGAGAACTGCAGGCCCAGCGTGACCGCCAGCGTGTGCGCCAGCGTGGTCTTGCCAACGCCTGGCAGGTCTTCGATCAGCAGGTGGCCACCTGCCAGCAGGCAGGCCAGGCTGTCGTCGATCTGGATCGGCTTGCCGACGATGATCGTGCTAATCTGGCTCTTGAGACGAGACAACCGGGACTGCAGTTCAACGCTGTTCATCGGCTCACGATAACGCAGATTCTGCAGCCGCAACGGGCTCGCCGAACCCGTTTCCAAGAGACAACGCACCGGCTCGCCGGACCTTCATGACCACCGGCTACTTCACCCATCCTGACTGCCGCGCCCATGACATGGGCCGTGGCCATCCCGAGTGCCCGCAGCGGCTGGACGCGATCGAGGACCAGTTGCTGGCCTCCGGGCTGGACGTGGCGCTGACCCGCTTCGACGTGCCGCTGGCCGACCGCGCGGACCTGCAGCACGCCCATGCCGAGGCCTACCTCTGCGAGCTGGGCGAGCGCATGCAGCAGGTGGCAGAGAGCGGCCAGCCCTGTGCGGTGG
>NZ_VIDT01001137.1 GCF_006519715.1 Ideonella azotifigens | reverse complement strand
CGCCAAGCCAGGCGAGGATCCCACAACCAAGGACAAGGTGCTGCGCGCCATCAAGGGCGGCGAGCCGGTCAAGGCCGGCACTAAGGGCCCGGCCGCACCCTATGCCAGCGGCCGCCTGGCCGGCCGCATCAAGCTGGACGGGACCGGCCGCTCGACCGCGCAGATCCTCGGCAGCGCCACCGGCCAGGCCCAGGTGCTGTGGACCCGCGGCACCGTTTCGCATCTGCTGGTCGAAGCCGCGGGGCTGGACCTTGCGCAGTCGCTGGGCCGGCTGATCTCGGGTGACGAGCCGCTGCAGGTGCGCTGCGGCGCCGGCTCGCTGGCCTTCAACAACGGCGTGGTCAAGCCCATGCCGCTGGTGATCGACACGCATGACTCGACGCTGTGGGTGGACGGCGAGATGTCGCTGAAGACCGAACAGCTGGGCCTGCGCGCGCTGGTCTCGCCCAAGGACGGCACGCCCATCAGCCTGCGCAGCCCCGTGCGCCTGACCGGCACGCTGGCCTCGCCGGGCTTCTCGATCGAGAAGGGCCCGCTGCTCGAAAAGATCGTGCCCAGCGTGCTGCTGGCCTTCGTGAACCCGCTGGCCGCGATCATCCCGCTGATCGACACCGGCGACGAGAAGGCCGCGCAGGAGGCCGACCTGGCCTGCCGCAACGTGGCCGAGCGCATCACCGGCAAGCGCTGAGCCACGCAGCCGGCCCTTCACGGCGCCGGCTGCCATCCCGCTTGACGGGGGTTCGCAGCTTAAATATGATGCTCGTCATATTTTGCTGAATCCCCTCATGAGTCGCACGCCCCAGAGTCGCAAGGCCGAAAGCCACGATCGCATCGTCGAAGCCGCAGCACGGGCCATCCGCCTGCGCGGCTATGCCGGCGTCGGCGTGGCCGAGGTCATGAAGGAAGCCGGCCTGACCCACGGCGGCTTCTACGCCCACTTCGACTCGCGCGATGCCTTGCTGGTGGCCGCACTGGAACGTGCCGGGCGCGAGAGCGTGGAAAACCTCGGCAAGGCCGCCGAGCGGCATGCACTGAAGGGCCACAGCGCCTTTCGCTCGCTGGTCGAGAGCTACCTGGCGGACGACCTGCTGAAGTCGCTGGACGCCGGCTGCCCGGTGGCGGCGCTGGGCTGCGACATGCCGCGCCAG
>NZ_VIDT01001136.1 GCF_006519715.1 Ideonella azotifigens | reverse complement strand
CCGTGCCATGCCGCATGTTGACGTGCACCGCCGTCGGCCCCTCCTCCAGCCGCACGAAGGTCGGTCCGCGGTTGCCCCAGATCGCGATGCCCACGGTCTGGCCGATCTGCCGCGCCAGCGCCGGCAGTTCGGCCGAAGCCAGGCGGATCGGGTCCACCTGCTGCAGGCTGATCAAGCCCATCTGCAGCGCCAGCGGCCCCAGGCCGTACTGCCCGGTGGCCGGGTCCTGGGCGATCAGGCCCAGCTTGCCGAAGCTGACCAGGTAGGGATGCGCCTTGGCCGGCGCCATGTCGGCTTCGCCGGCCAGTTCCTTCAGCGGCGCCGGCCGGCCCAGGTGCACCAGCGCCCGCAGCAGCCGCCCACCGACCTCGATGCTCTGGATGCCGCGCGAGCCGCCGCCCTCGTCTTCAACGCTCATCGTCACCACACATTGGTAGTTATACCTAAACGAATTGTTTTGACATTATCAAACGAATTGACCAAGATCAACACACTTTCACATTGCCTAATCGATTCGTCATGAGCAAAGAACCCACCAAGGCATTTGCCTCGCAAGCCGATCTGGAGGAGAAGAAAGTCTCGTTCACGCGGCTGTCGGCCAACGCCTATGCCTACACCGCCGAAGGCGACCCAAACACCGGCATCATCATTGGCGACGACGCGGTGATGGTGATCGACACCCAGGCCACGCCGGTGATGGCGCAGGACGTGATCCGCCGCATCCGCGAGGTGACCGACAAGCCCATCAAGTACGTGGTGCTGAGCCATTACCACGCGGTGCGCGTGCTGGGCGCCAGCGCCTACCAGCCGCAGCACATCATTGCCAGCCGCGACACCTACGACCTGATCGTCGAGCGCGGCGAAGCCGACAAGGCCAGCGAGATTGGCCGCTTCCCGCGGCTGTTCCAGGCGGTGGAGTCGGTGCCGGACGGCATGACCTGGCCCACCATGACCTTCACCGGCCGCATGTCGGTCTGGCTGGGCAAGCTGGAGGTGCAACTGATCCAGCTCGGCCGCGGCCACACCAAGGGCGACACCGTGGCTTGGCTGCCCGAGCAGAAGATCCTGTTCAGCGGCGACCTGGTCGAGTTCGACGCCACGCCGTATGCCGGCGACGCCTACTTCAAGGACTGGCCGCAGACGCTGGACAACATC
>NZ_VIDT01001135.1 GCF_006519715.1 Ideonella azotifigens | reverse complement strand
ATCGTGCGCCGCGCCGGCGACCTGCTGGACGCACGCCTGGCCAGCTACTGCGGCCTGCTGGTCAAGGAAGCCCACAAGACCCTGGGCGACCGCGTGGCCGAGGTGCGCGAAGCGGTGGACTTCTGCCGCTACTACGCCGACCAGGCCGAGGCTGCGCTGGGTGGCCCCACGCCGATGCAGGGCCGCGGCGTGTTCGTCTGCATCAGCCCGTGGAATTTCCCGCTGGCGATCTTCGCTGGCCAGGTCGTCGCGGCGCTGGTGGCAGGCAACACCGTGGCCGCCAAGCCGGCCGAGCAGACACCGGCGATTGCCGCGGCCATGGTCGCACTGCTGCACGAAGCCGGCGTGCCGGCCGACGCACTGGCGCTGCTGCACGGCCCGGGCGAAACCGTGGGCGCGGGCCTGGTGGCCGATGCGCGCACCGCAGGCGTGTGCTTCACCGGCTCCACGCAGGTCGCTCGCATCATCCAGCGCACGCTCGCCGACAAGGGTGGTGCGCCCGTGCCGCTGATTGCCGAAACCGGCGGCCTGAACGCGATGATCGTGGACTCGACCGCGCTGCCCGAGCAGGTGGTGGACGCGGTCGTGCAAAGCGCCTTCCGCTCCGCCGGCCAGCGCTGCTCGGCGCTGCGCCTGTTGTGCGTGCACGAAGCGATTGCCGACGGCGTGATCGAGATGATCCGTGGCGCGATGGCCGAGTTGCGCGTGGGCGACCCGGCCGAGTTGCGCACCGACGTGGGCCCGGTGATCGACGACGAAGCCTTCAGCGGCATCTCGGCCCAGGTCCAGCGCCTGAAGCGCGAGGCCAAACTGCTCGGCGAAACAGTGGTGGATGCCGCCGCCTTCCCGCGCCTGGTGCCGCCGGTGGCCTTCGAGCTGCCGGCCGTGAGTGCGCTGCAGAGCGAGATCTTCGGCCCGGTGCTGCACGTGGTGCGCTGGCGCGGCGAACCCGAAGCCCTGGTGCGCGAGATCAACGCCCTCGGCTACGGCCTGACCTTCGGCATCCAGACCCGCATCGACAGCCGCGCCGAGCGCCTGGCGGCGCTCGCGCAGATCGGCAATGTCTACGTCAACCGCAACATGATCGGCGCGGTCGTTGGCGTGCAACCCTTTGGTGGCGAAGGCATGAGCGGCACCGGCCCCAAGGCCGGCGGCCCGCACTA
>NZ_VIDT01001134.1 GCF_006519715.1 Ideonella azotifigens | reverse complement strand
GGCTTCGGCGCAGCGCATGCAGCGCGCCGGCCTGCTGGCCGACTGGCTGCGCGAGCCGCGGCTGCGCTGCCGTTACGCCTACTGCGCCAACGACCCGGTCAACCGCTTCGACCCGAACGGCCACTGGAGCTTTGGCGGCGTTTTGCTGTCGCTGCTGGGCGTGATCTGGACGCTGCCGAACACCGCGTTCGGCCTGGCCATCGAGGTCAGCATCCTGATCGGCGAAGTGGTGCGCTGGCTGGTCTGGGCTTTCACGCTGGGCCATGTGAGCTGGCAGACCCCCGGCTTCGACGTCGCCTCTTCCGGCAGGCTGAATGCCTTTGCGCTGGTCTTCAAGGGCGGCTGGCTGGGCTCGTTCGACGGGCTGCTGGGCATCACCTTCGGCAACGTCTTCTTCGTCAACGGCGAGTACGAACAGAACGCCGCCTGGCAGGCCTTGCCGGATCCGGTCTCGCCGCCGGCCTACAGCGGCGCGGTGAGCATCCCGAAGTCCCAGGCGCTTTACGAGCACGAGCTGCGCCATGTGAACCAGTACGGCTGGTTCGGCCCGTTTTTCCACCTCGGCCTGCCGCTGTTCGGCGTGTACCTGTGGGACGTGATCCTGCACGGCTACCAGGACGCCGAGCTGGAAAAGGATGCCCGCGCCCACGGCGGCTTCCCCACGAATTGAGGGCCTCGCAAACATGGCTGGCCTGAACCCCCGTTTCGCCTTCACCGCTGGCAGCCTGAGCGCAGACAGCAGCGCGCCGGTGGCTGCACCCTCGCGCTTTGTCGTCGAGCGCAGCCTGGACGTGCCGCTGGACGGCTTGCGCGTGCTGCTGGCCGAAAGCGGCGGCGTGGCCGTGGGCGACCCTGTGACGCTGGACCTGGGCGATGAGGACGGGCTGGAGCGAGTCTTCACCGGCAGCGTGGCCGAGTTGCGGCCGCGGCTGGGCGGCTGCCAGCTGGTCTGCGTGGGCACGCTGCTGTCGCTGGTGGAACTGCGCGTGGCCTCGTTCTACCAGCAGCAAAGTGCCGGTGACGTGGTGCGCGACCTGATTGGCCAGGCCGCGCTGGAAGCCGGCCAGATCGAAGACGGCGTGACGCTGGCGCGCTACGCCTTCGAGCGCCGGCAGGGTGCGCACACGCAGCTGCGCCGGCTGGCCGAGCGGCTGGGCTTTTCGCT
>NZ_VIDT01001133.1 GCF_006519715.1 Ideonella azotifigens | reverse complement strand
GGCAAGTACGGCCAGTTGCTGGCCGAGCTGCGCGGCCGCTTTGATGGCGACCTGCGCCGCGACTGGTTCCTCAGCGACGGCGGCCACTTCGAGAACACCGGCGCCTACGCCCTGCTGCGCGAGGAATGCCAGCTCATCGTGCTGGCGGACTGCGCAGCCGACCCGCGCTACGCCTTCGGTGACCTGGAAAACCTGGTGCGCAAGGCCCGCATCGACCTGCAGGCCGACATCGTCTTCCTGAAGCCGCGCCTGCAGCAATCCGCCGCACCGCCCCCGCCGGCCGAAGCCGCCGATTGCCCACCCTGCGAACCGCCGATGACCCAGGTCCCAACCGCCTTCGGCTCGCTCAACGACCTGGCCTCCGCGGACAGCCAGGCCTGCCTGGCGCTGGCCCAGGTGCACTACCGGCGCAGCGGCAAGACCGGCCACCTGGTCATCGTCAAGCCCAACATGTGCGACGGCCTGCCGGTCGACCTGGTCAACTTCAAGGCCGACAACCCGCTGTTCCCGCAGGAGCCCACGACCGACCAGTTCTTCAGCGAAGCCCAGTGGGAAAGCTATTTTCAGCTCGGCGATGCACTGGGCGGCCAGCTGAGCCACAGCTTCATCTGCCACCTCTGCCACCATGCCGGCGACTGGTTCGAGCCGGACGACGGCAGCATCGCCGTGGCCGACACCTCGGGCGAGAAGCACAGCCAGACCGCCCCCAAGCGCCTGCCCTCGCGCATTGCCGCCACCGGCGCCGTCACCGCGTCCATCAGCCTGGGCGCGATGGCCACGCTGGGTGCCACCGGCTGGCAGGCCATCAACGAGCAGCTGGACAAGGTGCACAAGGCCCGCAACGTCGATCCGGTGGTGCTGAAGGAACTGACCGACCTCTACGGCCACCTGGCCCCCGGCCCCGGCCTGCACCCGGCGGACACCGGGCTGGGCGAGATCGCCACCGCGCTGCTGCGCATCAGCGATGCCTCGTGCAACGACAGCAACAGCCAAGCCTTCCACCAATCGCGGCTGTTGCAGACCATCCTGACCAGCACCCGGGACAGCTGCAAGGCCTCGTCCCCTCGCCACCCATCCTGCGAGCTGCTGCTGAACCGCGACCAGAACCTCTCGTGCCTGCTCGACGACGCCACGCCGGTCTGCCTGCCGCAGTACTGGATCCGCGACTACG
>NZ_VIDT01001132.1 GCF_006519715.1 Ideonella azotifigens | reverse complement strand
CGTCAAGCCTGGCGGCCAGTTGCGCCTGGCCAGCCCGGGGCTGACGCTGAGCCAGCAGGCCGGCGGTGCCTGGCAGGTCCAGGGCAGTGCCGAGCTGCAGCTGCTGCAGACCTCGTCCCGGCTCGCGCCGGTCGACCCGCTGGGCAGCTACCGCATCTCGCTGACGGCGCCCAGCCAGCCTGGCCAGCCGCCGGTGGTGCAATTGCAGACGCTGGAAGGCGCCTTGCAACTGCAGGGCCAGGGCGAACTGCGCCCTGGCGGCCTGCACTTTCGCGGTGATGCGCGCGCCGCGCCGGGGCAGGAGCCGGCATTGAACAATCTGCTGAACATCATCGGGCGGCGCCAGGGTGCGTCGTCCGTCATTTCGATCGGGTGAACATGACTTCGTCGCAGCCTCAAAACGCCATGCGCAGCACGCGCGTCCAGCAGCCCGGTGCCAGCCGCACGCGCGCTGTCCGCCGCCTGGCGCCGCTGGTCGTGGCCATGAGCCAGGCTTTCTCGGCCCTGGGCGTGGCCGGCGCCGCCTTCGCGCAGGACAACACCGAGCCGCCGATGCCGGCCACCCGCGCCAAGGCGCCGGTCACGCTGAACTTCGTCAATGCCGACATCGAGGCCGTCTCGCGCGCCATCGGTGCAATGCTGGACCGCCAGATCCTGGTCGACGCCCGGGTGCGCGGCCAGATCACCGTGACCAGCGAAAAGCCGCAGCCGCCGCTCGAAGCCTGGCGCAGCTACCTGGCTGCGCTGCGCGGCCTGGGCTTCACGGTGGTGGAAAACGCCGGGCTGCTGAAGGTGGTGCCCGAGGCCGAAGCCAAGCTGCAGGCCGGCACCGTCTCGGTGGGTGCGCCCACGGTGCGTGGCGACCAGATCCTGACGCAGATCTTCCGCCTCAACCACGAGAACCCGAACAACCTGGTGGCCGTGCTGCGGCCGCTGATCAGCGCCAACAACACGATCAACGCGAACCCCGGCAACGGCTCGCTGATCATCACCGACTACGCCGACAACCTGCAGCGCCTGGCCAAGATCATTGCCGCGCTGGACCAGCCGGCGGCTTCCGAAGTGGAAGTCATCCCGGTGAAGTACGCGCTGGCCGCGGACCTGGCGCCGCTGGTGCAGAAGCTGACCGAGACCGCGACCGCAGGCGTGCCCGGTGCCGCCGCCGTGTCCGG
>NZ_VIDT01001131.1 GCF_006519715.1 Ideonella azotifigens | reverse complement strand
GCGCCCAGCCGGTGCAGCCAGGCGCCGGCACGGTCCAGCGCAGCGCCGGTGTTCTCGAAATCTGCTGGCGCCGTGTTCGCGGCAATCGCATCCAGTTCGGCCAGGTTTTCGCGCATCGCGAGCCGCATCGCCGGCTCGAAGTGCGCGGGCTGCACCTGCTCGAAAGGCGGCAGGCCAAACGGCCCGGTCCAGTCGGTCAACAAGGGATTGGGCGAAGCATTCATGGCGAACAGTCACTCCTTGGCAGCAAACGATGATGCCACCGGCCCCACAGGCTTCTCCGGCCATGGGCTTGTGCCGGCAGGCTTTGGCACCGAGACTCGGCGCTCTGGCCAGGAGGAACCCATGCAACAGAAACCCGCGCAGCCACCGAAGGCTCGCAAGCCATGACGGCAACCCAGACCTTGCAGGTCGGCCTGGTCAGCTTCGGCTACGCCGGCCGCACGTTCCACGCGCCCTTGCTGCAGGCGACACCTGGCCTGCAACTGGCCGCGGTGGCCAGCTCGCAAGCCGAGGCGGTCAACACCGTGCTCGGGGCAGACGTGAGCGTGGTGCCGGACGCTGCTGCGCTGCTCGCGCTGCCGCTGGACCTGATCGTCATCGCGTCACCAAACGACACGCACCATCCGCTGGCGCGCGACGCGCTGATGGCTGGCAAGGCGGTGGTGATCGACAAGCCGATGGCGCTGGACCTTACCGAAGCCACCGAACTCGTGGCACTCGCAGCCCGGCAACAACGCTTGCTCAGCGTGTTCCACAACCGCCGCTGGGACGGCGACTTCCTCAGTGCCGCCGCACTGCTGCAGAACGGCCGGCTGGGCCGCGTGGTGCAGGCGGCCTTGTATTTCGACCGTTTCCGTCCCGAGGTCCGCCAGCGCTGGCGCGAATCGGCCGCGCCCGGTGGGGGACTGTGGGCCGACCTCGGGCCGCATCTGCTGGACCAGGCGCTGCAACTGTTCGGCCCGCCGGTCACGCTGCAATGCGAGTTGGCCAGCCAGCGCGACGGCGCCGTGGCAGACGACTGGTTCCAGGCCCGCCTGGGCTACGCCAGCGGACTGCGCGTGCTGCTTCAAGCCAGCACACTGGCGGCCCTGCCCGGCCCGCGCTTCGAGCTGCACGGCACCTTGGGCAGCCTGCGCATCTGGGGGCTGGACGGCCAGGAAGACGCGCTGA
>NZ_VIDT01001130.1 GCF_006519715.1 Ideonella azotifigens | reverse complement strand
GGCCATCTCGCGCTCGGCCGCCTGGACCTGGTATTGCGGCGCGTCGGCCTTCTGCAGTGCGGCAATGCGCTGGCGCGCTTCGGCCCGCTCGCTGGCCAGGGCTTCGGTGGCGTGCAGCTGCTTGTCGCCCAGCTCGTTGGCCCGGGCGTGGAAAGCCTGGATGGCGGACAGCTCGGCCGGGTCCGACTTCAGCCGTGCCTCGGCTTCGGCCACCTTCTGCAACTGCTGGCCGTAGACCGCCTGCGGAAACGGCACGCCGGTCTGCTTGACGCTGAGCCAGACGACCGGCACCAGGTAGGCCAGCAGCAGCACGATGTATTGCGCGACCTGGGTCCAAGTCACCGCGCGCATGCCGCCCAGGAAAGAGCAGACCAGGATGCCGCCCAGGCCGAGGAACACGCCGATCTCGAACGAGGCAATGTGCGTCAACCGGGTGGTGATGAGACCGACGCCGTAGATCTGCGCCACCACGTAGACAAACGAGCACAGCACCGCCGCGGCGACGCCGATCAGCCTCGGCAGGTGGCCCTGGTAGCGCGCGCCGAGGAAATCCGGAATGGTGTACTGGCCGAACTTGCGCAGGTAAGGTGCCATCAGCAGCGCCACCAGGCAGAAGCCGCCGGTCCAGCCCAGCACGTAGGCCAGGCCCTCGAAGCCGGTCAGGTACAAGGTGCCGGCCAGGCCGATGAAGGAGGCTGCGCTCATCCAGTCCGCCGCGGTGGCCATGCCGTTGTAGACCGCCGGCACGCGGCGGCCGGCCACGTAATACTCGGCCGGGTCTGTCGTGCGGCAGACCACGCCGATGACGGCATAGACCACCACCGGCGCGGCCAGGAACACGAAACCGATGTACTGGCGCGGCATGCCCAGCCGCTCCAACAGGCCCATGCCCAGCACAAACAGCACGAAGCAGAGCGCAAAGCCGAAATAGATCGCGTGCAGCCGGTGGCGCGCCCGCCGGCCGACGTGCGGCTCAGATGGGTTCATCGCGGCTCATCGAAACCATGCGCTTCGTCGATGCTCGGCGTCAGCAGCGCGAACACCACCACCAGCAGCAGGTAGACCAGCATCGCGCCCTGCGCGGCCATCCAGAAGCTGAACGGCCAGCCGAAGAAGCCGAAATTCATGCCGCGTGCATGCCAGGGCAGCACGAAGCTGACGAGCGCCCACACCAC
>NZ_VIDT01000113.1 GCF_006519715.1 Ideonella azotifigens | reverse complement strand
CCACCTCAGCGTGCTGGAGCTGGCGGCGCTGAGCAACGTGAGTGCCCAGGAGTGCCAGGCCTTCCTGGACGACATGGCCGCGCAAGGCATCCTGGAGCAGCGCATTGGTAGCCCGGGGCTGGTGCTGCCGCCGGCGCCACCACCTGCCACGCATGCGTCCACCTTGCCGCCTTCGACCTTGCCGCCATCCGACTTCGGCGCCGACACCGTGCCCGAACGCCCACCCCAGGCTGCCCCTCGCGAAACCGCGCTGGGCGGGCTGATGCAGCGGCTGCGCAGCCGCCTGGGCCTGTCGTGAACAAGGCCACCAGATGACAGAACCCAAGCTCGTCTTCACCGGCCCGCCCGGCGCCGGCAAGACCACCGCCATCGCCGCCTTGAGCGACATTCCGCCCATCGTCACCGACGTGCGCAACTCCGACGCCAGCCTGGCCAAGACGCACACCACCGTCGGCATGGACTACGGCGAGGTGAAGCTGGCTGGCGACGAACGGGTGCGCCTGTTCGGCACGCCGGGGCAGGAGCGCTTTGCCTTCATGTGGCGCATCCTGGCGCGCAACGCGATGGGCCTGGTGCTGCTGCTGGACAACTCGCGCGCCGACCCGCGGGCCGACCTGCGGCTGTACCTGCAGGCTTTTGGCGAACTGCTGCGCGACACGCCTTGCGTGATCGGCGTGGGCCGGCTGGACACCCATCCCGAGCCCTCGCTGGACGCGCTGGCCGATGAACTCGAACAACTGGGCTGGGTCTTTCCGCTGCTGGCGGTGGACGTGCGGCAGCGCGAAGACGTGCTGCTGCTCGTCGACACCGCGCTGGCGCAGCTGGAAGCCCGCCAATGGCAGGACACGCAATCATGAACCCCGAAGTGGACGAGACCCTGCGCCTGCGCGCCCAGACGGTGGCTGACGAGTTGCTGGCCCGCATCGACGGCGCCCGCGCGGTGCTGCTGGCCACGGCCGACGGCTTTGCGCTGGCCAGCGCAGGCGAGCCGCGCGACACGCCGCAGCTTGCCGCAATGACCAGCGCCATCGCCGCCATCAGCCAGGTGGTCAGCCAGACCTCGGACCTTGGCGAGCCGCAGTGCGTGGTCGTGGACGCCAGCCGCGGCTTTTTGCTGGTGCGCTCCGCGCAGTACCGCGGCACGGCCGTGGTCATCAATGTAATGACCACGCGCCAGGCCTTGCTGGGCATGGCGATGCACGTGGTCAACGCGGCCGCCCGCGAGCTGGAACTCTGAAGATGCCCCACCGGATTGCCGAACACCTGCAGCGCATGCTGGACAGCACCGAAGGCGTGGTCGCCTGTGCGCTGGTCGATGCCACCAGCGGCCTGGTCTGGCACCGCTGCGGCCCCGAGTCCGCGGGTGACGAAACCCTGTGGGAGGCCGCCATCGACTACTGGCGGCTCTATGGCCGCCAGCGTGGGCACTTCGAGGTGCTGGGCGAGCTGGGCGCGGCGGTGATGTACCACCAGCATGGCGTGCTCGCGGTGCTGCCCTGCCGGCATGAAACCGAGCTGCTGATGGTCTGCCGCGCCGAGCACCAGGCGGTGGACTGGCGCGGCTGGCAGCGGCGCGTGCGCAAGCTCGCGCTCGAGATCGAAGACCTGATCTGACGCGGCAGCGCGTCGGTTCTTCCCTGTGCCAGCGGCGGGTGCCGAGGGCATTTTTCACCTCCGAAAGGTAGTACTGCCATGGCCTCGATCAAACAATCCCTGGATGAACTCCTCGCCGTCGACGGCGCGCTGTGCGCGGCCGTCGTCGACACCGACAGCGGCATGATGCTGGGCTCGGCCGGCAGCGGCCTGGACCTGGAAATCGCCGCGGCGGCCAATACCGAGGTGGTGCGCGCGAAGATGAAGGCCATGCGACAGCTGGGCCTGAACGACGTGATCGAGGACATCCTGATCACGCTGGGCAAGCAGTACCACCTGATCCGCCCCTCGGCCCGCAAGGAAGGCGTGTTCATCTACTTCGTGCTGGACAAGGCCCGCTCCAACCTGGCGCTGGCCCGCCGCAAGCTGCAGGACGTGGACAAGAACCTGGTGTTCTGACCCGGCCGCGGGTGCTGGCCTACGTGAATACGTCACACCCGCCGCGCCCGTGGCGTGTTTTACCCTTTCCATTGATGACAACTGACACATCCATGGGACGCGGCGTTTGCATGCTGTCTGCCATCATCATCTGCAAATTGACGCCCAGCCGGGCAAGGGGCAAGGCCCCGCGCGGCATGAGCGTCCCCCAACAAGAGGGCGCATGAACGCGAATCGCCGAACCAGGGTCGTGGCCTGCCACGGATTGACCGAGGTGGACCTCTCGGCCCTGCAGATCTTCCTGAGTTTCTCGCTGCACAGCACACGCGACGCATGGTCGCTCGGCACGCTGGGCGAGGCCGACCTGTTGCTGCAGCCGCTGGGCGAGCCGCTGCCGGTGCTGGCGATGCCGGTCACCATCGTCTGGCTGGGCGAGATGCAGGCCGGCGTGCCGGCCGGCAGCCGCTATGCGCTGGCCCGCCCGCTGCAGCTGGACCAGGTGCTGGCGCTGCTGGTGGGCATCGAGCGGCAGGAAGACGCCGGGTTCGCCGACGTGGTGGCCGACCCGGGCCATTTGATCGCCGATGCCAGCCTGACCCAACCGTTGCCGCGGCCCGAGCCGCAGCCAGAACCCAGGCCCTTGCCTGCCACCGCTGCGATGCGGTCCTTGGCGTCGGATCCGACCGATGCCGCGGTGATCTTCCGGCTCAACCGCTGGCCCAGTGCCACCAGCCTGGCCACGCACCGCTACCTGCCCCGGTTGGCCAGCCTGCTGACCACGCGCAGCCTCAGCGTGTTCGAGCTGTCCCGCCTGAGCAATGTGGCCGAAGACGAGTGCTCGGCCTTCCTGGAGGACATGGCCTCCGAAGGCATCCTGGACACGCAGTTCCCGTCGGAACTGCCGTCCGAGCTGCCATCCGAGTTGCCGTCCGGTTTCGACGAGGAAACGCCCGCGCGGCCGGCCAGCGCGCCCGCTGCGCCCGGGCTGGTGGGCCAGCTGCGCTCGATGCTGCGCCTCAACTGACCCGGCCTTCAGTCCTTCACTTCGCCGCCAGCTTGTGTGGCGGCGCGTTCTTCACGTACTGGTCGAACCAGCTGACCATTTCGGCGATCAGCTGCTCGTTCGACTCCATTGCCGCGTACCAGTGCGGCTCGTGCGGCAGCATCACCAGCCTGGCGGTGCCGCCGTTGCCGCGCAAGGCCTCGTAGAGCTTGCTGGCCTGCAGCGGTGTGGTGCCGGGGTTGGCATCGTCCGCGCCGTGCACGATCAGCACCGGGGTCTTGAGCTTGTCGGCATAGAAGAACGGCGAGACCTTCATGTACACGTCCGGCGCGTCCCACACCGAGCGGCGTTCGCTCTGGAAGCCGAACGGCGTCAGGGTCTTGTTGTACGAGCCGCTGGTGGCCACGCCGGCGCGGAACAGGTCCGAGTGCGCCAGCAGGTTCACCGTCATCAGCGCGCCGTGGCTGTGGCCGGTCACGCCCACGCGTTCGGGGTCGGCCACGCCCAGGCGCACGGCTTCGTCGACCGCGGCCTTGGCATCGGCCACCAGCTGGTCCATGTAGCTGTCGTACGCGCGCTTGGGGTCGCCGACGATGGGGAACGAGGCGTTGTCGATGATCGCGTAGCCGGCCAGCAGCAGCAGCCGGTACTGGCGCAGCCGCGTGAAGGTGGCCTGCGAGCCTGTCACCTGGCCAGCCTTGGCCGGGTCGGCATAGTCCAGCGGGTAGGCGTAGAGGATGGTCGGCACGCGCGTGCCTTCGACGTAGCCGGGCGGCGTGTAGAGCGTGAACGACAGGTCCAGCCCGTCGGCGCGCTTGTACTTCACGAGCCGCTTCTGGATTGCCCGCACCTCGGGCGTCGGGTCCGGCAGGTGGGTGATGGCGGCGGCGCTGGTGGCGAACTTCGCTTCGCCCGTGGCCGCGTCCACAGTCGCGCCCAGCGTGCGCAGCAAGGCGTTGGGCGGGCTGGCCGGCGTCTGATGCCAGGTCAGGAAGTGCGTGTTGTCCGGGCCGGTGAAGGCCAGGAAGCGCTCGAAGGCGGTCTTGTCGCTGCGGAACAGGCGCTGGCTCTGCAGCGTGTTCAGGTCCAGCCTGTCGAGGAAGGGCCGGTCGCCGTCGGGTGACGAGCCCAGGCCGGACAGGAAGATCGCATCGCCGTCCTGGCGCATCACCAGCGCGCCACTGGCCAGCCGGCGGAACACCGGGCGGCCGGGGTTGGCGTATTTCTCGTCGCTGGAGAGGTCCCACACCACCTTGGCCTCAGGCTTGGCCTGGTCGAAGTTGACCCGCAGGCCGCGCCGCCAGTGGCGGTTCTCGTCGAACTCGTCGATCACCGCGGTGTCGGCCCGTTCGCCCCACAGCACGCCCACGTAGCGCTGCGCCAGCCGCACGACCTCGGTCGGCGCGGCGGTGAACGGCGCTTTCAGCAGCATCACCTTGTCGCGCTGCGGCGCGTCGACCTTCCAGTCGCCGCCGTCCAGCGCCTCGGCCCAGACCAGCGTGGCCGGCTCGGTCTGGCGCCACGAGAACTCGCGCGGGCCGACTGGCACGCCGGCCACCGGCACCCGGTCGGTCAGCGGGATGGAGGCGATCTTGGCGATGCCGACCTTGGCCGGGTTGGCGATGTCCCAGACCTCGACCTCGCGCGGGAAGCGCTCGTGGGTCGTCACGTAGGAATACGGCTTGTGGATGCGCGTCACCAGCACATGCCGGCCGTCGGGCGCGGCGTCCAGCGATTCGTGGTTGGCCGGCTTGCCGACCAGCACGACGCTGCCGCTGGCGGTGTTGACCAGCGTGACCTGCGAGCTGGCGTAGTAGTCGAACAAGTCCTCATCGTGCGGGCTGTTCAGCGTGTCGCGGTTTTCGTAGGTGCTGCTCTCGCCCTGTGCGCCGGTGGTCTGCTGGATGCTCGGGCCGCTGGGTACCACGGGTTCGGGCGGCGGCGCGCCCAAGCCGGCCGGCACGGTCGGTACCAGCAGCGTCTTCTGGTCCGGCAGCCACTGCAGGCCGTTGTCCAGCATCGGGTTCAGGCGCACGCCGGGCATGCGGCGCAGCGCGCCGGTGGCGGCATTGCCCACCCACAGCTCCACCGCGTCATGCGTGGTGTTGGCAAACGCAAAGTGCTGGCCGTCGGCCGCCCACACCGGCTCGCCGGGACATGCGCCAACGGGCAGCGCCAGCGGCGTACTCGCGCCATCGGGCAGGCGAACGAGGCTGATGGCCTGCGCGCAGGGCGCGATGCCGTAGCCGCCGGGGGTGTCGTGCTTGCTGTGGTTGGCGATCTCGACCCGTGCGCCGGCCAGCTTCAGGAAGGGCGTGGCCACGCGCGACATCGCCGGGTACTCGGTCCACGAAACCAGCAGCATGGCCTGGCGCGTCGGGCTCACGAAGGGCACCGGCGGCGACGGGGCGTGCAGCACGTCGAGGATGTTCTTCGGCGGCTGGCTGTAGCCGGAGGGCGCAGCGGATGCAGCCAGCGCAGCGGGCAGCACGGCCACGCTCAGCGCGGCCGCCAGGAGACGGGCAAGCGAAACAGACACGAACACAAGCTCCTTGTGGGATGCGGATGGAAAAGTGGCCACGTCGGTTGAACGTGGCCACAGGGGATTCTTGGGCTTGGCGCTCACGCCGGCTGTTCTTCGATCACGTAGCTCGCGCCGTCGAACTGGGCCAGCGTCTCGACCAGGAAAGGCATCACTTCCTTGAGCTGAGCGTGCAGCGTCCACGGCGGGTTGATGATGAACATGCCCGAGCCGGTCAGGCCGAAGCCGCGCTCCCCTGGCTGGCTCACCGTCAGCCGCACATGCAGCCAGCCCTTGGGCGACAGCGCCATCAGCCGCTTGGGCAGCTGCGCCGATTCGACCCGGCTGACCTGCGGATACCAGACCATGTAGACGCCTTCGGCAAAGCGCACCACCGCCTCGCGCAGCGCGGCAATGACCTTGCCGTAGTCGCCCACCAGCTCGTAGGAAGGGTCCATCAGCACCAGGCCGCGGCGCGGGTTCGGCGGCACCTGGCCCTTGAGGCCGGCAAAGCCGTCCTCGTTGAAGATCTGCACATGCTTGTTGCCGCCGAAGTGGGCGGCCAGCGTGCGCGCGTCGGTCGGATGCAGCTCGAACATGCGCATCTGGTCGGTGCGGCGCAGCAGCTGGCGGGCGATGGACGGCGAGCCGGGGTAGAGCGCCAGCGGCGGCGTCATGCCTTTTTCCAGCACCGGCTGCACGCCATCCTCGCCGGGCTGCAGGTTGAACTCCTGCACCAGCCGCACGTAGTCGGCCACCAGCGGCGGCAGGTCGGGCCGGCTCCACAGGCGGTTGATGCCCTCGCGGTACTCTGCCGTCTTCTGCGCCTGCTGGCCTTTGAGCAGGTAGCCGCCAGCGCCGGCGTGGGTGTCGACATAACGGTAAGGCTTGTCTTTTTCCGCCATGTAGCGCAACACCTGGACCAGCACCAGGTGCTTTAGCACATCGGCGTGGTTGCCTGCATGGAAGGCGTGTCGATAGGCCAGCATCTCGGGGGTCTTTCTCTCAGGTCAACACCGGACTGTACCGGGCCGACTAGGCTTGCGGCATGAGCAACCTCTTCTCCCCTCTTCAAGTCGGCCAGATCGCACTGGAAAACCGCGTCGTGATGGCGCCGCTGACCCGCAACCGCGCCAGCGCCGGCCGCGTGCCCAATGACCTGATGGTCGAGTACTACCGCCAGCGCGCCAAGCCGGCCACCGGCATGGGCCTGATCATCACCGAGGCCAGCCAGATCAGCCCGATGGGCCAGGGCTACCTGGACACGCCGGGCATCTACAGCCCCGAGCAGGTGGCAGGCTGGAAGAAGGTGACGGACGCGGTGCACGCCGAAGGCGGCAAGATCGTGATCCAGCTCTGGCACGTGGGCCGCATCTCGCACACCTCGCTGCTGCCCGAGGGCGCGCAGCCGGTCTCGTCGACCGAGAAGGCGGCCAACACCAAGACCTACACTGCCGAAGGTTTCGCACCGGTGTCCGCCCCGCGTGCGCTGACGCTGCCCGAGATCGCCGAGACGATCGAGGACTACCGCAAGGCCGCTCGCAACGCGATCGAGGCCGGCTTCGATGGCGTCGAGATCCACGCCGCCAACGGCTACCTGCTCGAACAGTTCCTGCGCGACAGCTGCAACGACCGGACCGATGCCTACGGCGGCTCGATGGAAAACCGCGCCCGGCTGACGCTGGAAGTGGCCACCGTCATCGTCGAAGAAATCGGCGCTGGCCGCACCGGCATCCGCCTGTCGCCCATCACCCCGGCCAACGACATCGGCCAGGACAGCAATCCGCAGGCGCTGTTCGAATACGTCGTCAAGGGCCTGGCCAGGCTCGGCCTGGCCTACGTGCACGTGGTCGAAGGCGCCACCGGCGGTCCGCGCGACCTCAGCGACGAGGGCATCACCTTCGACTTCCCGGCGCTGAAGAAACTCTTCCCCGGCGCCTGGATGGTCAACAACGGCTACGACCGCGCAATGGCCATGGATGCCATCGAAACCGGCAAGGCCGACCTGATCGCCTTCGGCAAGCCTGCGATTGCCAACCCGGACCTGACGTACCGCCTCGAAAAGAACGCCGAACTGGCCGTGCCGGACATGAAGCGCCTTTATGGCGGCAGCGGGCCGGAGGGCTACACGGACTATCCGAGCCTGGGCTGAGCTTCCGCGGCGCTCACGAACACCACACGATTGCGCCCTTGCTGCTTGGCACGGTAGAGGGCTTGGTCGGCCAGGTCGATCAAAGGCTTGAGCTCGGCAGAGCCCTCTGCCTGCGTGCTGTCGACCGCGCCCATGCTGCAAGTCACGGTCAGTTGCGTGCCGTCCTCCAGCGCGAACGGGTGCTGCGCCACCAGGCAGCACAAGTGCTCGACGCGCTGCCGGCCGGCCGCAGTGGCACAGGACAGGCCGGGCAGCACCAGCAGGAACTCTTCGCCGCCGTAGCGGCCCAGGGCGTCGTACTCCCGGATGTCGGCCTGCAGGCAGGTCACGACGGCTTGCAGCACGGCATCGCCTGCTGGGTGGCCATGGCGGTCGTTCACGCGCTTGAAGTGGTCGATGTCAAGCAGCACCAGCATCACCGGCGGCCCGCTTCGCCTGGCCCTGGCCAGTTCCCGCTCGGCCGTGGCCATGATGGCTCGCCGGTTGAGCGCGCCGGTCAGTCCGTCGGTGAGTGCCTGTTGACGCATCTGCTCATGGGAGGCCTCCAGCGCCTGCGTTCGTTCGCGCACCAGCCGCTCCAGCTCGGTCTGCCGGTGCATCAGGCGGCGCACGCGCCATCGGTGCGCCGCCATGACCAGGCATGCCATCAAAGCCGCATAGCCCAGGCGAGCCCACTGGCTGCGCCACCAGGGTGGCAGGATCTGAAATGAAAAGCTGACCGTGGCCGAGCGCTGGCCCAGGTCCAGGTTTTCTGCCCAGGCCTCGAAGCTGTATTCGCCTTCGGGAAGGGCCGCAAAGCTCACCTCCTGGTTCGAGGTGACCGCCCACTCGTCGCTTTGCCCACGCAACCGGTACCACACGCGCAAGCCTTCCCGGTTGGCAAAGACGGGCACCCGCCAGTGGATCGCCAGTGGCAGCTCCGACCAGTTCGCCTGCCAGGGCAGGGCAGGGTCTGGCGTTTCCTGGGCGCGCCGGACGCTGGCGATGTGAAGCGCCAGATTGGCCGGAGCCAGCAACTCCTCGGGTTGCGAAATCCTGCTGGCACCCTGGCTGGTGCCCACCCAGATGTCACCGTCCTGGTCTTCATAGAGTGCGTTCTGGTTGCAATCCCCCCAGACCAGCCCCTCGGATGGATCGAAGCGGCGCCAGCGTTCGCCGTCGGTGACCAGCAAGCCCCCATCGGTGGCCACCCACAGCCAGCCACGGCGATCCTCCAGCAGGCTCTGGATGTTGCGCCTACCCAGCGCCTGGGCACGCACGCGCTCCGCGTACCAGTCGCCTGTGGCATCCGGCGCCATGCGCCACAGGCCGCCGTCACGGGTGGCGAAGTACACGCGCTGGTGCCTTCCGCAGGCCAGGGGCCAGACGGCCGTGGCTTCGCTGGGCAGGCCGTGCACCCGGGGCCTTGTGAAGCCTTGGCCGGGCAGTTGCAGCAACAGGCCTGCGCTGGTCGCCAGCCAGAGGCGGCCCGCTTCGTCGTGACACATGTTGGAAATGGCGGCATCTCCCCCCAGCACTGAGCGTTCAGCCTCGATCCGCCGGGCCACCGCCTGGCCTGCGTGGTCGCGCCGAATCTCGTACAGGCCGCCGTGGGTGGCCGCCCACAGCGTGCCATCCGGGCGAGGCAGCAACTGGTAGATCACCGGCAGGCCCGCCACGACGCGGCGCCATTGGCCGCTGCGTTCGTCGCGCCGCAGCACCTCGCCCTTGAACGTCGCCATCCACAGCTGGTGCTGCTCGTCTTCCACCACGCTGCCAACCTGGTGGGCGGTGCCGGCGATCGGATGCATCTGCAGACGGACCCCGGTCCCTGCGCCCCCTGAGGTCTGTGCAAGGCCTGAGCCTGTGCCCAACCAGAATCGGCCGCTGCTGTCGCGCATGAAGCGCCAGACTTCTGCGTCTGGCAGGCCCTGGCCCATGGTCCAGTTCGACCAGTGGTCGTAGCCTGACCAGCGCGCCAGGCCGCGACCGGCCGTGCCGAGCCAGACCTCACGGTCGCGGTCGACCAGGATGGCGTGCACGCCGCCGGCGACTTCCAGGCCGTTGCTGCGGCCAAAGCGCTCCCAGCGGCTGCCATCCCAGCGCAGCAGGCCGCCGTCTTCCAAGGTCAGGATGCGGCCAAGGCCGTCTTCCGCCATGGGCATTTGCGGATGCACGGTGCCCAGGCTCAGTTCCGCAGGCGTGAGGGCTTCGAAATGCTGCCCGCCCGGCGGCAGCCGCATGATGCGGGCGCGCGAGCGTGCCCAGATGCTGCCGTCGCGCGCCTGCAGCAGGCTGGACCAGAGCGTCGGCGGCAGACCCTGCTTCGCCTTCCATTGCGCCAGCCGGCCCTGCTGCCATTGGCACAGGGCCTCGCCACAACCCATCCACAAGGTGCCTTCGCGGCCCATCAGGATGGACTGCAGCCCCAGGTTCGTCAGCTCGGCTTCCACCTCGGATGGCAGCGCAGGTTCGGCTTGAAGACTCACGGGCGCTGGCGTGGTGGCTGCGCTGGCAACCATTGCAGCCCGCACCAGCTTGACCCGCCCCCTGGAGAGCACCAGCAGGTCGCCCGTGGCGGTGAGCGCCAATGTCTGCCCCAGGCCGACTGGCAGCGGCCGGCCTTGATCCGTGACCTCGGTGAACCGCCCGTCCTGGCGCAGCCACAGGGCCTCCGCGGTGCCCACCCAGAGCCCGCCCCTGGTTGCCGGCATGAGCTTTGTGATCTGCCGATCTGCCAGTGGCAGCGCTTCAGGGTCGGCGCGCGCAATGCGCGAACCGTCATGCAGGTACAGACCGTTCTCGGTGCCGATCCAGAGTCGGCCTTTGTCGTCTTGTGCCAGGGCGGTGACCACGAGATTGTCCAGGCCGGACGCCGACTGCATGTACTGCAGCGGCAGGGCCTGCGCCATGGCTGCGGGCCCTGCCATCCCCGCCAGCCAACTGGCGAGCACTGCGCACAGGCACCGCCACGCCAGCGGCCAGCGGGTCAGTGCGCTCAACAATTTCAGACTGTGGCCGGGCCTGCTGCCCCTCATGGAAGATCGTGTCATCCCACCGGGAGCGTAGCGCCGCGCATCACGGCAACAAACGCGAAGAAACGGGCCTGCGACCCGCCATTCACCCGGGCATTGGGCACTGGCAAGGGGCCCCAACGGGTCAGCGGGCCATCTTGGCGCGGAACCACTCGGTCAGACCGAGCTCGCGGGCGCCGGGTTCCAGCGTGAACTCATCGCCCGCCTGCACCTCGCCCGGCACCAGCACCGCCAGGTAGCTGCCGCAGTAGCCGGACTGCACCATCAGCTTCGAGGCCTGGTTGAAGCCCATCGCGGCATTGAACTTGAAGCAGGGTCGGCGGGGTTCGCTGACGACCAGCACCGCGCCGCTGGGCAGGCACAGGCGGTCGCCGATCCACAGCTCACGTTCCGTCACGCCTTGCAGCGTGAGGTTCTCGCCGACGAGGCCGGGCGGCACGTCTTCGTCCCAGGCGCCGGCGCGGGCCTGGGCGCGCACGGTGCGCCAGAACGGCAGGTGTTCGCTGGGGTAGGCGTAGACGGCCTTTTGAATGCCGCCGTGCACCGTGGGGTCCGCCTGCTCATCGCCTTCCAGCCCCAGCGGATGGATCATCACAGGGCCGCTGCAAGGGCGCTTGCCAATGGCGGTCATGACCTCGCGGCCGTTGATCTGCACCCGCTGGGCGCGGGCCACGTTGACGCTGAGGATCTTCATGGCGCCATTTTCGCCGGGGATGGGGAGCGGGGCCAGCGCCGGGCCGCCCCAAGCGGCCCCGCCTACCCGCCC